>NZ_JBVHLF010000026.1:1146-96716 GCF_055559155.1 Kitasatospora sp. NPDC024654 | reverse complement strand
TGAGACAACCGCCCCCGACTGCTACCCCCCCCCCCCCCCCCCCCCTCCCCCCCCCCCCACCCCCCCCCCCCCCCCCCCCCCCCCCCCCCCGGGCCTCGGTCGTCGTGTCGGCCCGGTCAGCCCAGTTCGAGGCTCCGCAGGACCAGGCCGCTGGCCGGCTTGGGCCCGAACGAGGTGGACTTGCGTGGCATCGTGACGCCCTGCTCGGCGAGCCGGCGGACCACCGCCTCGTCGACCGGGTGCAGCAGTACGGCGGTGCCGCCGGTCCGTGCGGCCTCGCGCTCGGCGGCCGCCGCCGCGTGCAGGTAGCCGATGTCGTCGGGCCCGTCGGGGACCCGCCAGACGTGTTCCAGCAGGGTGGCGTGCAGCACGGTGGCGTCCAGCCGGCGCCACTCCTCCGGCTTGTCCTTGGGGACGGTGGCGTTGAGCAGCGCGTCGTCGGGGCCGGTCAGCAGGTGGTACTCGCCGTCGCCGGCGGTCAGCACGAAGGCGTTGCCGCCGGCCTTCTTCGCCTCGGCGAGCGCGGCGAGGGCCGCCGTGAGCGGGCCGGCCAGTCGCTCGACCCGCCAGCCGCCCTCGGCGGGCTCCGGCGTACCGTCCGGTCCGTCCGCCCGGCCCAGCGCGGCCAGCGCCGAGGCGAGCGGCAGCCGGTACAGCACGCGGTGGATCGCCCGTACCCGCAGCGGGTAGCGCGCGGTGTCGACCAGCAGCACCATGCCGCGGTCCCAGGGGCTGAACGGCAGGTGCCGGTGCTCGCGCTGCAACCGCAGGTACATCTCCCAGCGGTGGTGCCCGTCCGCGATCAGCGCCCGGCAGGTGGCCAGGTCGCGGCTCACCTCGGCCAGCTCGGCCGGGTCGGTGACCGCCCACAGCCTGTGCCGGGTGCCGTCCGAGGTGGTGGTGACGAGCAGCGGCTCGCGCCGCACGGTCCGCTCGATGACGGCGGCCGCGCCGCCCTTGCCGCGGTAGGTGAGCAGCAGCGGCTCCAGGTTGGCCCGGGTCGTCCGCATCAGACCGACCCGGTCGGCGACCGGTCGCGGCATCACGTCCTCGTGCGGCAGCACCACGCCGGCCTCCGGGCCGCTGACCGCCAGCGCGCCGATCAGGCCGCGCTGCAGCAGTTCGCCGGACGGGCCACCCTCGTGGGTCCGCTGCTCGTAGACGTAGAGCGCCGGCCGCAGGTCCGGTGCCAGTACGCCCTCCCGCAGCCAGCTCCGGAGTAGCCGGGCGGCGTGCCGGTAGCGGGTGTCCCGGTCGGGACGCTCGCCGGTGTCCTCCGGCTCGGGGCGAGGCAGGATCAGCCGGACCACGTTGTGCGGATCGGCGGTCTCCAGGTCGAGCCTGCGGTGCGGGTCGACCACGTCGTAGGGGGGCGAGGTGACCGCGGCGAGCGTGCCGACCCGTTCGGGGACGTACCGCAGGCCGCGGAAGGGCGACAGGGAGAGCCCTGCGGTGGCGACGTGTCCGGGATCGCCGGGGCCGCCGGGCGAAGACGGGGCTCCGCTTTCTGCACTGGGTGCGCTCATTCTGGGCATGGTAATCGGGAATGTCGTTGTTCCCAGATCTTGAGTCCGGATCGGTGGGATGGCTGAGCGGGAGCGAGGAAGGCATGAGCGAGGGGCAGGGATCCCGGTCCGGCGGCCCGGGCGAGCGGCCGCCGGTGGCCGGCGGCGAGGCCGGGGAGCCGGTGGGCGACGTGTACGAGTGGTTCCGGCGCGGGGAGCGGCTGCTGGCCGAGGGGCATCCGGCCGCCGCGGAGCAGCTGCTGGCCCGGGCGGCGGCGGCCGAGCCGCACTCCCGGAGCATCCGCGAGACGCTGGCCCGGGCCCAGTACGACGCCGGTTCGTACGCGGCCGCGCTGGAGAACTTCCGGGCCGTCGCGCTGGCCGATCCGTCCGACGACTACGCTCAGTTCGGCTGGGGGATCGCGGCGGCCCGCGCGGGCGACTTCGAGACCTCGGCCGAGCACCTGGCGCTGGCGGTGGCGATGCGGCCGGAGGCCGAGCACTACCGGGCCGCGCTGCGGCAGACCCGGGCGACGTTGGCCGCCCGGGCCGGGCGGTACGGGCCGCTGCTGCCCGGTGCGCCGGGCTACCTGCCGCCGCAGGCCGCCGGCCCCGGGCACGGGTCGCCGCACCGGCCCGACCAGTCGAACGACGAGGAAGATCAGGAATGACGGACACCCAGCTCCCCGGGCACAGCGAGCTTCCGCTGGTGGCGGCCTACGACACCGCGCTGCTCGACCTCGACGGGGTCGTCTACGCCGGCGCCTCGGCCGTCGACCACGCGGTGGAGGCGCTGGCGGAGGCCCGGGCGCGCTCGATGCGGCTGGCCTACGTGACCAACAACGCCTCCCGGCCGCCGCGGGTGGTCGCCGAGCACCTCACCGAGCTGGGTGTCCCGGCCGCGCCCGAGGACGTGATCACCTCGGCCCAGGCGGCCGCCCGGCTGCTCGCCGACAAGCTGCCGGCCGGGTCGAAGGTGCTGGTGGTCGGGGGTGCCGGGCTGGACGAGGCGTTGGCCGAGCGCGGGCTGGTCGCGGTCCGCTCGCTGGATGACGGCCCGGCCGCGGTGGTGCAGGGCTTCGACCCGTCGGTGGGCTGGGCGCAGCTGGCCGAGGCTTCGTACGCGGTGGCCCGCGGGCTGCCCTGGGTGGCCTCCAACACCGACCTGTCGATCCCGACCGCGCGTGGTGTGGCGCCGGGCAACGGGACGCTGGTGGCCGCGGTGCGGACGGCGACCGGGGCGGAGCCGGAGGTGGCCGGCAAGCCGCTGACCCCGATGCACCGGGAGACCGTGCTGCGGACCGGTGCGAAGCGGCCGCTGGTGGTCGGTGACCGGCTGGACACCGACATCGAGGGCGCCTTCAACGGCGGCGTGGACAGCCTGCTGGTCTTCACCGGGGTCACCACGCCCGCGCTGCTGCTGGCCGCGCCGGTGCCGCACCGGCCCACCTACCTGGCCGCCGACCTGCGCGGCCTGCTGGAGCCGCACCCGGTGGTGACGGCGCTGCCGGACGGCGGTCACGAGTGCCGGGGGTGGCAGGCCCGGGTGGCGGACGGCGAGCTGCGGCTGGCCGGCGGGGGCGAGCGCTACGACGGACTGCGGGCGCTGTGCGCGGCGGCCTGGGCGGCGTACGACCGGGGCGGCGAGTCGGTGGACGGCCGGAAGGCGCTGGACGAGCTGGGGTTCTGAGCCCGGAGCCGGTCAGAGCAGGGTGCGCAGGCGCAGCAGGTCGCGGAAGCCCGCCTCCAGCCGGAGCCGGCCGCCCGCCCAGGCCGAGGCGAAGTTGAGCCGGCCGCCGACCAGCGCGACGAGGTCGTCGCTGGTCATCGCGAGCCGGATCTCGGCCCGGTGAGCGGGGGCGCCGGGGGCCTCGTCGAGGTCCTGGATCCGGCCTTCGCGCAGCACGCCGGTGAAGGTCAGGTCGAGGTCGGTCAGCCAGCAGCTGAGGCTGCGGTCCAGCGCGGCGGCTGTCCGCACCTTGCCGTCCGCACCGGACATGTTCCGGCTGAGCTGCTCCAGCGCCGCGCGGCACTCCTCGGTGTCGGCCATCGTTCCTCGTCCACTTCCTGTTGCGGCGGTCTCGCTCGGGCCACCGTACCGCCTGCTCGGTCGGGCGTACGGGGCCGCATTCTCCGCCGGTGGTAAGGCGGCGGTCCGGGAGGAGGGGGTAGCGTCGTTTCCGGGCAACGACGGCGGCAAGGAGGCAACCCGATGCGGGACATGCTGCGGGAGTACGTGGGGTTCGCGGCCGGACTCGCGGAACAGGCCGGCAGGCGGGTGGTCGGCACGGCCTCCGGGCTGCTGGAACGGGCCGGGATCGACCTCGCGGCGGCCGAGCGCGCGGTCCGCGAGCAGCTGCCGCCGGAGCTGCGGGAGCAGGTCGAGAAGCAGCTGACGGCGTTGCAGACCAGGGCCGGGGAGTTGGTCACGGTCGGCCGGGGCGGGGTGGACCTGGTGGTCGGGCTGGCCCGCTCGGAGGCCGAGCAGACCCTGGAGCGGGTGGGCAGGCTCGGCGACCAGGTGGTCAAGGTCGGCGTGGTGCTCGGTTATCTGGAGCAGAAGCTGCGCGATCTGGAGGGCGAGAAGGAGGCCGGACCCGCCGGGGACGGGCAACCGGCAGCCCGGCCGGCGCCCCGGAGCGCGGGGCGGGCGCAGGACCTGTTCGCCGAGGACTGGCAGCCGGAGGAGGACCGCGCGGCGGAGCCGGAGCAGGAGGAGTACGAGGATCGGCTGGCGGACCCGCTGGCGGTGGCGGAGGACTCGGCGGCCGTCGCGGAGTTCCTGCGGGAGGCCGCGCGGGAACCCGAGGTCAGGGCGGCGCCCGGGGCGGAGCGGGTCTCCGTCGGGAAGGCCCCGGCGCGGAAGAGCACGGCGAGGAAGGCCCCGGCGAGGAAGAGTACGGCCGAGCAGGCTCCCGCGAAGCGGACCGCGGCGAAGGCGGCGGCCGGGAAGGAACCGGCGGCGAAGAAGATCGCCGCGCGGAAGAGCGTCGCGAAGAAGGCAGTAGAGAAGAAGAGCGCCGAGAAGAAGGTCGCCGTGAAGAAGACGGCGACGGCTGCGAAGCAGGGCACGCCGCGCAAGGCCGCGGCGAAGCGCACCCCCGCGGCGGGCGGGGGCGGCGATGTCTGAGGCCCCGGACCTCCCGTTCGACGGCACCGACCCGGCCGGGGCCGGTGAACCGGCCGGCGCGCGCTGGGAGGCGGAGCCGCAGCCGCTGGGCGTGGAGTTCACGCCGACCGGCCACCCCGAGGTGGACGCGGTGCTCGGCCGGTTGCCCGCCCTCGACGGGGTCCCGGCCTCCGGTCACGCGGCGGTGTACGAAGATGTCCACCGGAGCCTGACCGCGACGCTGACCGCGCTCGACGGGCCGGACCCGCAGGACGACCCACCCCGCTAGGAGATGGAACACCCGTGGCAGTGGCACGACGCCGACTCGACGCAGAGCTGGTCCGACGCAACCTGGCCCGCTCCCGCGAGCACGCCAGCGAGCTGATCGCGGCCGGCCGGGTGACCGTGGGGGGCACCACCGCGACCAAGCCGGCGACCCAGGTGGAGACCTCGGCCGCGCTGGTGGTCGCCAAGGACGAGAACGACCCGGACTACGTCTCCCGGGGCGGCCACAAGCTGGCCGGCGCGTTCGCCGCCTTCGTCCCGCAGGGCCTGCGGGTCGAGGGCCGCCGGGCGCTCGACGCCGGGGCCTCCACCGGGGGTTTCACCGACGTGCTGCTGCGGGCCGGCGCGGCCGGCGTGCTCGCGGTGGACGTCGGCTACGGGCAGCTCGCCTGGTCGCTGCAGAGTGACGAGCGGGTCACCGTGATGGACCGGACCAACGTCCGTGAGCTGACCCTGGAGCAGATCGGCGGGGAGCCGGTCGACCTGGTGGTCGGAGACCTCTCCTTCATCTCGCTGGGCCTGGTACTGCCCGCGCTGGCCCGCTGCGCCGCCGAGGACGCCGACCTGGTGCTGATGGTCAAGCCGCAGTTCGAGATCGGCAAGGAGCGCCTGGGCAGCGGCGGGGTGGTCCGCAGCTCGCAGCTGCGCGCCGAGATGATCTGTCAGGTGGCCCAGAGCGCTTGGGAGTTGGGCCTCGGCGTGCGGTCCGTGACGGCCAGCCCGCTGCCCGGTCCTTCGGGTAATGTCGAGTACTTCCTGTGGTTGCGCCGGGACGCCGGCCAGCTCGATCCGGCCGAGGCGGACCGGGCGGTGGCGGAGGGCCCCCGATAGGCTGCCGACCAGGTGCGTCGAACGAGCCGGTCCCGCGTGCGGGCCGCCACCGGACCAAGGGCGATCCGGTAGACGTAGGGAGAGGGCATGAGCGAGGAACGTACGGTCTTCCTGATCGCGCACACCGGCCGGGAGGCCGCGCTGCGCAGCGTCGAACAGCTGGTCCAGGGGCTGCTGAAGGCGGGGATCAGGATCAGACTGCTGGCCGCCGAGGCGGTCGACCTCGATCTGCCCGACGGGGTGCAGACCGTGCAGGCCGGGCATGGCGCGGCGGACGGCTGTGAGCTGATCCTGGTGGCCGGCGGGGACGGCACGCTGTTGCGCGGGGCCGAGTTGGCGCGCGACACCGGCCTGCCGATGCTCGGCATCAACCTGGGGCGGGTCGGGTTCCTGGCCGAGGCCGAGCGGGACGACCTGGCCGTGGTGGTCGAGCGGGTGGTGGACGGCGCGTACGAGGTCGAGGAGCGGATGACCCTGGACGTCCTGGTCCGCACCAACGGCGACGTGGTGCACGAGGACTGGGCGTTGAACGAGGCCTCGGTCGAGAAGGCCGTCCGGGAGCGGATGTTGGAGGTGGTGACCGAGGTGGACGGCCGCCCGGTCTCCAACTTCGGCTGCGACGGGGTGGTGCTCTCCACGCCCACCGGTTCGACGGCGTACGCGTTCTCCGGCGGCGGCCCGGTGGTCTGGCCGGAGGTCGAGGCGCTGCTGATGGTGCCGATCAGCGCGCACGCGCTGTTCGCCCGCCCGCTGGTGACCTCGCCGGCCTCGGTGCTGGCGGTGGAGGTGCAGCCGAAGACGCCGCACGGGGTGCTCTGGTGCGACGGGCGGCGGTCGTTCGAACTGCCGGCCGGGGCACGGGTGGAGGTGCGCCGGGGGCGGGTTCCGGTGCGGCTGGCGAGGCTGCACCGGGCGCCGTTCACCGACCGGCTGGTGGCGAAGTTCGCGCTGCCGGTGACGGGTTGGCGCGGCCGCTCGGGCACCTGCTGACGGTCCGCGGGCCCGGCGGGCTCAGACGGCCAGCGGCGGCAGCGCGGCCGGTCCACCCCGGTAGCCGGCCCGGATCGCGGCGGCCGTCGCGGCCAGCCGGTCCACCGCGGTGCCGGCGGCCGGGCCGGGCACGGTGAACGGGATCCGGACGTACCCCTCGAAGGCGCCGTCCACCCCGAACCGCGCGCCGGCCGCGATCCGCAGCCCGGACCGCTCGCCGGCCTCGGCCAGCGCGGTGCCGGAGAGGCCGCCGGTGTCGAGCCAGAGCGTCAGCCCGCCGACCGGCTCGGCGAACCGCCAGCCGGGCAGCCGCTCGCGCAGCGCCGTGCCGAGCGCACTGGCGCTCTCCCGAAGCCGGGCCAGCTGGTGCTCGCGCACCTCGCCGAGCCGCTCGCCGATCAGCTCGGTGGCGATCAGCTGGTCCAGCACCGGGGTCCCGACGTCGGTGTAGACCCGGTCGGCGGCCAACCGGCGGACCAGCGCGGGTGCGGCCCGCACCCAGCCGACCCGCAGTCCGCCCCAGAGCAGCTTGGCGGCCGAGCCGACCGTGACCACCTGGGCGGTCCGGTCCAGCGCGGCCATCGGCCGGGGCAGCCCGGCGTCCGGCAGGCCCCAGCCCAGTTCGGCCATGGTCTCGTCGACCAGCAGCAGCGTCCCCGCGGTGCGGGCGGCGGCCAGCAGCTCGCGACGCTGCTCCTCGGGGATCAGCGCGCCGGTCGGGTTGTGGAAGTCGGGGATCAGGTACGCCAGCCGGGGCGTCGCGCCCTGCAGCACCCGGCGCCACTCGGACAGGTCCCAGTGCGGTGGCCGGGACGGGTGGGCGGTGGACCGGGCCATCGGCACCGGAACCAGCCGGGCCCCGCCGAGCCGCAGCCCCTGCAGGGTGTGCGCGTAGCTGGGCGCCTCCACCGCGACCCGGTCGCCGCGCCCGACCAGCGCCCGCTGCACCAGGTGCAGCGCGCCCATCGCGCCGGTGGTGACCAGGATCTGGTCCGGTGTGGTGGCCAGGCCGCGCGCGGTGAAGCGGCGGGCCAGCGCCTCGCGCAGCACCGGCAGGCCGGTCGGGTAGTGCCCGTGGCCGCGGGTGTAGGCGGGCAGTCGCTCGACCGCCCGGGCGGCGGCCTCGCCGAGGAACGGCTGCGGGGCGGGCAGCGCGGCGACGCCGAGGTCGAGGATCCGGCCCGCCTGGTCCGGCGGCACCGGGTGCAGCGCGTCGCTGGGCGGGTCGCTGCCCTCGGGCAGCGTGGTCCAGCTGCCCGAGCCGCGCCGGCTGCGCAGGTAGCCCTCGGCGCGCAGGGTGTCGTAGGCGGTGGCGATGGTGGTCCGGCTGAGCGTGAGGGCGCCGGCGAGCTCGCGTTCGGCGGGCAGCCGGGCGCCGACCGGAAGGCGGCCCTCGGAGATCAGCAGCCGGATCTGGCCGGCCAGCGCCCGGTAGGCGGGCCGGTGGCCGGGGGGATCCGGCAGTCGGGCCGAGCCCAGCAGGCGGGCGAGTGCGGGTGGGGTGACGGAACTCTGCCAGTCGGCCACGGTGAACCAGTCCACTTGGATCGAATTGGATCTGGAGACAAGCCTAGTGGACTGCGGATGCTGAGCGGGTTAGTGCCACTCGAACCAGGAGTAGCTGATGGCCACCTTGACCCTGACCGCCGTCCGGACCCTGACCGCCGTCCGCGCGGACCGCCTCGCCCGCCGGCTCGGCCAACTCGCCGTGGGCCTGACCCTGTACGGGTCGAGCCTGGCGCTGATGGTCCGGGCCGACCTCGGGGTGGGGCCCTGGGACGTGCTGAACCAGGGGCTGACCCGGCACCTCGGCCTGAGCATGGGGGCCTGGGTGACCGTCGTCGGCGCCCTGGTGCTGTTCTTCTGGATACCGCTGCGCCAGCGTCCCGGCGTCGGCACCGTCGCCAACGTGCTCACCCTGGGCGTGGCGATGGACCTCACCCTCGCCCTGCTGCCCGCCCCGCACGCCCTGCTGCCGAGGCTGGCCCTGCTCGCCACCGGGGTGCTGCTGAACGGGCTGGCCACCGGCCTCTACATCGGCGCCCGGCTGGGCCCGGGACCGCGCGACGGCCTGATGACCGGGCTGCACCGGCGCACCGGCCGTTCGGTCCGGCTGATCCGCACCTGCATCGAGGTGACCGTGCTGGTGATCGGGGTGCTGCTGGGCGGCGACGCGGGGCTCGGCACGGTCGCGTACGCACTGGCGATCGGCCCGCTGGCACAGTTCTTCCTGCCGCGTTGCACGGTTCCGGGAACAGAGACCCGGATCGAATGAACTTCTGCCTCCGGGCCCGGCACTCGTCGCGCGCTGGGGGTGGGGTCTCGTAAGGTCGTCTCCGTGTTGGACGAGATGCGGATACGGGATCTTGGTGTCATCGACGACGCGGTGGTGGAGCTGGCCCCCGGCTTCACCGTCGTGACCGGTGAGACCGGGGCGGGCAAGACCATGGTGGTGACCAGCCTCGGCCTGCTGCTCGGCGGCCGGGCCGACCCGGCGCTGGTCCGCGGCGGCGCCGACCGGGCCGTGGTCGAGGGCCGACTGGAGCTGCCGGCCGACTCCCCGGTGGCGGCCCGCGCCGTGGAGGCCGGCGCCGAGCTGGACGAGGGCGCGCTGCTGATCAGCCGGACGGTCTCGGCCGAGGGCCGCTCCCGGGCACACGTCGGTGGCCGGTCGGTCCCGGTGGGGCTGCTCACCGAGCTGGGCGAGGACCTGATCGCGGTGCACGGCCAGACCGACCAGCAGCGCCTGCTCCGCCCGTCCCGCCAGCGCGGCGCGCTGGACCGGTACGCGGGCGAGGCGCTGGCCGAGCCGCTGGCCCGCTACCGCGCGGTCTACCGCCGGCTGCGCGAGGTCTCGGCGGCGCTGGCCGAGCTGACCACGCAGGCGCGCGAGCGGGCCCAGGAGGCCGACCTGCTGCGCTTCGGCCTGGAGGAGGTGGCCGCCGCCGAGCCGGTGGCCGGCGAGGAGACCGAGCTGGCCGCCGAGGCCGAGCGGCTCGGTCACGCCGACGCGCTCTCCTCGGCCGCCGTGCTGGCGCACGCCGCGCTGGCCGGTGACCCGGCCGACCCGGACCTGGTGGACGCCGGCACCCTGCTCGGCCAGGCCCGCCGGGCGCTGGACGCGGTCCGCGGCCACGACGAGCGGCTGGCCGCCCTCGCCGACCGGCTGGCCGAGGCCGGCTACCTGCTCGCCGACGTGGCGGGCGACCTCGCGGGCTACGCGGACGACCTGGACGCCGACCCGGTCCGGCTGGCCGCGGTCGAGGAGCGCCGCGCGGTGCTGGCCGGACTGCTGCGCAAGTACGGTTCGGTGGAGGGCGGCACGACCGAGGTGATCGCCTGGGCCGAGGCCGCGGCGGCCCGGCTGGCCGAACTCGACGGCGACGACGAGCGGATCGACGAGCTGGGTGCCGAGGAGACCGAGCTGCGCACCGAGCTGGCCGAGCTGGCCGCCGAGGTCTCGGCCGCCCGGCGGGCCGCCGCCGGCCGCTTCGCCGAGGCGGTCTCGGCCGAGCTCACCGAGCTGGCCATGCCGCACGCCCGGGTGACCTTCGACCTCAGCCGGCTCGACGACCCGGCCGGCCTGGAGCTGGACGGCCGGACCGTGGCCTACGGCCCGCACGGCGTGGACGAGGTGGAGGTCCTGCTCGCCCCGCACCCGGGCGCGGCGCCGCGGCCGATCGCCAAGGGCGCCTCCGGTGGTGAGCTCTCCCGGGTGATGCTCGCGGTGGAGGTGGTCTTCGCCGGGGCGGACCCGGTGCCCACCTACCTGTTCGACGAGGTGGACGCCGGCGTCGGCGGCAAGGCGGCGGTGGAGATCGGCCGCCGGCTGGCCAAGCTGGCGCAGAGCGCCCAGGTCGTGGTGGTCACCCACCTCCCGCAGGTGGCGGCCTTCGCCGACCGGCACCTGGTGGTGGAGAAGCGCAGCGACGGCACGGTCACCCGCAGCGGCGTCAAGGCGCTGAGCGACGAGGAGCGGGTCCGCGAGCTGTCCCGGATGCTGGCCGGACTGGAGGACTCCGAACTGGGCCGCGCGCACGCCGAGGAACTGCTCGCCGCCGCCCGCGCCCCTCGGCGGCGGTAGCGCCGGCTCGTCGGGCGCCGCCTGGGGCGCCGACTGTCCAAGAGACCCGCCGACCTGGCATCGTGGCGGGCGGAACCTGGTCATCCAGTCCCGAGCGCCGACCGCGGGAGCGACCCCGTGGCGGCGTTCGTCCCCAGACGAGTCGGAGCGAGACAACGTGGACCATTCCTCCGTCCGGGCCAGCACGGCCGGCCCGGAAACGGGCCAGTTGCACGTGGTGCTGGTGCTGTCCGCCGGCAGCGGCGGGATCGGCGTGCACGTCCGGTCCCTCGCGCAGGGGCTGACCGCGCACGGCGTCAAGGTGACGGTGTGCGCCCCGGCCGGCTCGGACGCGCTGTTCGGCTTCTCCCGGACCGGCGCGGTCTTCCATCCGGTCGAGATCACCGCCACCTCGGGGGCGCGCAGCGACGCCATCGCCATCGGTGAGTTGCGCCGGGCCTTCACCAGTGCCGGCGTGGTGCACGCGCACGGGCTGCGGGCCGGCCTGCTCTCCGACCTGGCGCTGCGCACCGCCGGCCGGCTGCCCGGGCTGCGCCCGGAGACCCCCTTGGTGGTGACCTTCCATCACGCCCTGTTGGCCACCGGTCTGGAGCGCCGGCTGCAGCGGTTGATGGAGCGCCGGGTGGCCCGGGCCGCGGACCTGGTGCTCGGCGCCTCCTCCGATCTGGTCGCCCGGGCCCGCGAGTTGGGCGCCACCGACGCCCGGCTCGGCCCGGTGGCCGCCCCGCCGCAGGCGGCCGGCGGCCTGGACCGTGCCGCCGCCCGGGCGGCCGTGCTGCCGGACGAGCCGGACCGGCCGCTGGTGCTCGCGGTGGGCCGGCTGGTCCCGCACAAGGGTTTCGGCCTGCTGCTGGACGCCACCCGGGAGTTGACCGGCGCGCCGGGCCCGCTGGTGCTGCTGGCCGGGGACGGCCCGCAGGCCGCCGAGCTGCGCGAGCGGGTCGCCGCCGAGCGGCTCCCGGTCCGGCTGCTCGGCCACCGCACGGACGTGCCCGACCTGCTCGCCGCGGCCGACCTGGTGGTGATCAGCAGCCGCTGGGAGGCCCGCTCGCTGGTGGCCCAAGAGGCGCTGCGGGCCGGGGTGCCGCTGGTGGCCACCGCGGTCGGCGGGATCCCCGAACTGGTCGGGGACGCCGCCGTGCTGGTGCCCGCCGGGGATCCGGCCGCGCTCGCCCGGGCGGTCGACGAGCTGCTGGCCGACCCGGCTCGGCGGGCGGCGCTGGCCAAGGCCGGCCCCGTCCAGGCCGGGACCTGGCCGGACGAGGCCGCCACCGTGGCGCAGGTGCTGAGCACCTACGACGAGCTGGTGCAGCGCGCCTGAGCGGCGGCGGGCTCAGACCGTGGCCGGGCGGTCGCTGGGCTGCGCCTGCGGGGAGAGGTAGGCCGCGCCGCAGGCGGTCAGCCGCAGCGCGGTGTCGATCAGCGGCACGTGGCTGAACGCCTGCGGGAAGTTGCCGACCTGCCGCTTGAGCCGCGGGTCCCACTCCTCGGCCAGCAGCCCGACGTCGTTGCGCAGCGCGAGCAGCTTCTCGAACAGCTCGCGGGCCTCGCCGACCCGGCCGATCATGGCCAGGTCGTCGGCCAGCCAGAACGAGCAGGCCAGGAAGGCGCCTTCGTGCCCGGACAGGCCGTCCACGTTCTTGCGGTGGTTGCCCTGGGCCTCGTCGTGGGTGGGGTAGCGCAGCACGAAGCCGTCCTCGGTGGACAGCTCGCGCTGGATCGCCTCGATGGTGCCGATCACCCGCTTGTCGTCCGGCGGCAGGAACCCGACCTGCGGGATCAGCAGCAGCGAGGCGTCCAGCTCCTGGCCGCCGTAGTACTGGGTGAAGGTGTTGCGCTCGGGGTCGTAGCCCTTCTCCAGGACGTCGGCGTGGATCTCGTCGCGCAGCCCCCGCCAGCGGTCCAGCGGGCCCTCGGCCTCGGTCTGCTCGATCAGCTTGATGGTGCGGTCCACCGCGACCCAGGCCATCACCTTGGAGTGCACGAAGTGCCGGCGCGGGCCGCGCACCTCCCAGATCCCCTCGTCCGGGGCCTTCCAGTGCTCCTCCAGGTAGCTGATCAGCCGCAGCTGGAGCAGGTGGGCGTGGTCGTTGCGGGACAGGCCGGTCATCTGGGCCAGGTAGAGCGCCTCGACCACCTCGCCGTAGACGTCCAGCTGGAGCTGGCCGGCCGCGCCGTTGCCGACCCGGACCGGCAGCGAGCCCTCGTAGCCGGGCAGCCAGTCCAGGTGGGTCTCGGTCAGCTCGCGCTGGCCGGTGATGCTGTACATGATCTGCAGGTTCTCCGGGTCGCCGGCCACCGCGCGCAGCAGCCACTCGCGCCAGGCCCGGGCCTCCTCCCGGTAGCCGGTGCGCAGCAGCGAGGAGAGGGTGATCGCGGCGTCCCGCAGCCAGGTGTAGCGGTAGTCCCAGTTGCGCTCGCCGCCGACGTCCTCGGGCAGCGAGGTGGTGGGGGCGGCGACGATGCCGCCGGTGGGGGCGTAGGTGAGCGCCTTGAGGGTGATCAGCGAGCGGACCACGGCCTCCTGGTAGGGGCCCTGGTACGTGCAGTGGGCGACCCAGTCGCGCCAGAACTCCTCGGTCAGCGCCAGCGAGGCCTCCGGGTCCGGGACGTCCGGCGGGGCCAGGTGGGAGGCCTGCCAGGTGAGCGCGAAGGTCATCCGCTCGCCGGCGCCGATGGTGAAGTCGGCGTAGGTGGTCAGGTCGCGGCCGTAGGTCTCCGCCTCGCCGTCCAGCCAGACCGAGTCGGGGCCGGCCACCGCGACCGTGCGGTGGCTGCCGTCCTTCTGCTCCAGCCGGTGCACCCAGGGCACGACCTTGCCGTAGCTGAACCGCATCCGCAGCGCGGAGCGCATCCGCACCTGCCCGGACAGGCCCTCCACGATCCGGATCATCTGCGGCACCGGCTCCTGCTCGGCCAGGTGCCGCGGCGGCATGAAGTCGATCACCCGCACGCTGCCCCGCGTGGTGTCCCACTCCTGCTCCAGGACCAGCGAGTCGCCCCGGTAACGACGGCGGTCGGCCGGCACCGCGGGCGCCGCCGCGCTGATCGGCGGCACCTTGAGTTCACCCGTATCGGTGAACGGCGCGCGCGGGGCCGGGGCGACCGTCACCGGGCCGGTCGGGGCCGCCTCGGCGGGGCCGATCCGCCAGAAGCCGTGTTCGTCGGTCCCCAGCAGGCCGGCGAAGACGGCGGGGGAGTCGAATCGGGGCAGGCAGAGCCAGTCCACGGCCCCGTCTCTGCTGACCAGGGCGGCGGTCTGCATGTCCCCGATGAGTGCGTAGTCCTCGATACGGCCGGCCACGTGCATCTCCAGTTCGCGGTAGTGCTCGGCGGTCGCGCGACGGGAGCGAGAGCGTGACTGCGGGGCCGGGGGGTGACGCTGGCCCGTCCCGGCGCCCCCGGACCGCTGGTGGCGGTGGCCGGGGCTGGGCCGCGCGACAGTGCTGATCTGACTGCGTGCGGTGGGCACCTGGACTGGGCAGGGGATGAACTGGTGGTGCGAGGGAGTCCGGTCGCGTATCGGGGACGGAGAGGCGTCGTCCCGACCCCTCGTCCTCGGCTTGCTCCGCTGTCGGCGATGCGTCCGTGCAGGATACGACGACGGGGGTGGGCTGAGCACCCGGAAACGATCTCGTACCGCCGTCTGCCCAGGGTCGGGCCGGGAAAGTAGCCCGGGCGGGCGAGTTGGGCGCTCGGGTGGGTGGTTCGGCGGGGGCCGGGACGGGTCATCCGCCCTGATCATTCCGGTGGGTGGAGCACCCCGAGGATCACCCGGGCAGACCACCGCCAAGCCGTCCGAACGCGTGCCGTCCAGGGCGCTGATACCCTGGTATCCCGTGGACTGGTGGGATCAAACCGCCCCGGACCCGCTGACTGACGACCCCGTGATCGGCGTCTCGTCCGGTCGGTGTGGCCGCTCCACCAGCGTCATCCTCGACACGCGACCCACGGGAGCCCCCTCTTGGCACAGCCCCATTCCGGCAAGGCAGCGAACGGCCGAGCCGTGACGACCAAGCACCTCTTCGTCACCGGGGGTGTCGCCTCCTCGCTGGGCAAGGGCCTCACCGCCTCCAGCCTGGGCGCCCTGCTCAAGGCCCGCGGCCTGCGCGTGACGATGCAGAAGCTCGACCCGTACCTCAACGTGGACCCGGGCACCATGAACCCGTTCCAGCACGGCGAGGTCTTCGTGACCGACGACGGCGCCGAGACGGACCTGGACATCGGCCACTACGAGCGGTTCCTGGACACCAACCTGCACGGTTCGGCGAACGTCACCACCGGCCAGGTGTACTCGACCGTGATCGCCAAGGAGCGCCGCGGCGAGTACCTGGGCGACACCGTCCAGGTCATCCCGCACATCACCAACGAGATCAAGTCCCGGATCCGCCGGATGGCGACCGAGGACGTGGACGTGGTGATCACCGAGGTCGGCGGCACCGTCGGCGACATCGAGTCGCTGCCGTTCCTGGAGGCGGTCCGCCAGGTCCGGCACGAGGTCGGCCGCGACAACGTGTTCTTCGTGCACGTCTCGCTGCTGCCCTACATCGGCCCCTCGGGTGAGCTGAAGACCAAGCCGACCCAGCACTCGGTGGCCGCGCTGCGCAACATCGGCATCCAGCCGGACGCCATCGTGCTGCGCGCCGACCGCGAGGTGCCGCAGGCCATCAAGCGCAAGATCTCGCTGATGTGCGACGTGGACGAGGAGGCCGTGGTCGCGGCCATCGACGCCAAGTCGATCTACGACATCCCCAAGGTGCTGCACGGCGAGGGCCTGGACGCCTACGTGGTGCGCCGGCTCGACCTGCCGTTCCGCGACGTGGACTGGACCACCTGGGACGACCTGCTGCGCCGGGTGCACGAGCCGCAGCACATCGTCAAGGTGGCGCTGGTCGGCAAGTACATCGACCTGCCGGACGCCTACCTGTCGGTCACCGAGGCGCTGCGGGCCGGCGGGTTCGCCAACAACGCCCGGGTCGAGATCAAGTGGGTCACCTCCGACGACTGCGAGACGCCCGAGGGTGCCCAGGAGCACCTCGGCGACGTGGACGCGATCTGCATCCCCGGCGGGTTCGGTGACCGTGGCGTGAACGGCAAGGTCGCCGCGATCACCTACGCCCGGGAGAACAAGATCCCGCTGCTCGGCCTCTGCCTGGGCCTGCAGTGCGTGGTCATCGAGGCCGCCCGCAACCTGGCCGGGCTGCCCGAGGCGAACTCCACCGAGTTCGAGCCGGCCGCCCAGCACCCGGTGATCTCCACCATGGCCGAGCAGCTGGCGATCGTCGGCGGCCAGGGCGACCTGGGCGGCACCATGCGCCTGGGCCTCTACCCGGCCAAGCTCGCCGAGGGCTCGATCGTCCGTGAGGTCTACGGCGGCGAGCAGTACGTCGAGGAGCGCCACCGCCACCGCTACGAGGTGAACAACGCCTACCGCGCCGACCTGGAGAAGACCGGCCTGGTCTTCTCGGGCCTGTCGCCCAAGGGCGACCTGGTGGAGTACGTCGAGTACCCGCGCGAGGTGCACCCCTACCTGGTGGCCACCCAGGCGCACCCGGAGCTGAAGTCGCGGCCGACCCGCCCCCACCCGCTCTTCGCGGGTCTGGTGGCGGCGGCCATCACGATCAAGACGTCCGGCAAGTAGGTTCGGACCGAGCGGGACCAGTAGGACCAGCAGGACCGGCGGCGGTCGCGCGGGAGTTCCCGGGCGACCGCCGCCGCCCGGTTCGGGCAGTGGTTGAGCAAAGGGGAGTGCCATGACGGAGGTTCAGCGGCGGATCGGCGACCGGGCCGAGGAGTGGCGGGTGCTGTCCAGCAGCCGGCCGTTCCAGGGGCGGGTCACCGGGGTGCGCAGCGACCAGGTCGAGATGCCGGATGGCTCGGTGGCGCAGCGCGACTACCAGACCCACCCGGGTTCGGTCAGCGTGCTGGCACTCGACGACGAACAGCGGGTGCTGCTGGTGCGGCAGTACCGGCATCCGGTGCGCCAGCGGCTCTGGGAGCTGCCGGCCGGTCTGCTCGACGTGCCCGGCGAGAACCCGCTGCACGCGGCCCAGCGCGAGCTGTACGAGGAGGCGCACTGCGGCGCGGCGAACTGGCGGGTGCTGGTCGACTACTACACCTCGCCGGGCGGCACGGACGAGGCGATGCGGCTCTTCCTGGCCACCGGGCTGACCGAGTCGGAGCAGGAGCGCTACGCGGCGCACGGCGAGGAGCTGGAGATCGAGCTGGCGCGGGTGCCGCTGGCGCGGTTGCTGGAGCAGATCCTGGCCGGCGAGCTGCACAACCCGACCCTGATCACCGGCGCGCTGGCACTGCACGCGGCGCTCACCGGCGCGGGCCTGGACGCGCTGCGCCCGGCGGACGCGCCCTGGCCGGCCCGTCCGTTCGTGGCCTGAACCCCTCACCGGCTGACCCGGCCGGGTGATTTGCCGGTTGGTACGACCGGATCCTCCCTCGGCCCGACCGCCGTGCCCAACTACGCTTCGCGTGCGGGCCCTGTTCGTGCACGCTGGGCGACTGGTCGGGAGTGGCGCTGGTGGCGAGGAAGACGGCGACGATGGACGCTCGGCCGCACGACGAGGCGGTGGCCGCGCTGCCGGGCGGCCCCGAGCCGTTCGCCGGCCGCGGCCCCGAACTCGCCGCACTGCGGGCGCAGGCGGCCCGGCCGGCCGGCGGGAGGTGCCGGCTGGTGGTGGTCACCGGGCGGCCCGGCTCGGGCCGTACCGCGCTGGCGCTGCGCTTCGCCCGCTCCCAGGCCGGCGACCACCAGCTGCTGTGGGCCGAGCTGACCGCCCCCGACGGCACCCCGGCCCAGCCGGGCGCGGTGGCCCGGGCGCTGCTGGAGCGGCTCGGGGCCGGCCCGGCCACCGGGCTGCCGGACCGGCAGGGGGAGGATCCGGCCTGCGGGCAGTTGCGCGAGGCGCTGGTCGGCCGGTCCGTCCTGCTGCTGTTGGACGGGGTGGCGGACGCCGAGCAGCTGCGTCCGCTGCTGCCCGAGGAACCGCGCTGCCTGGTGGTCGCCGTCACCGAGGGGCCGCTGACCGGGCTGGCCGAGCGGTTCCGGGTGGATCCGGTGATCCTGCGCGGACTGGACGAGGCGGCCGCGGTGGAGCTGCTGACCGCGCTGGTCGGCGGCACCCGGGTGAGCTGCGACCCGGTCGGTGCGAAGGAGCTGGTGGAGGCCTGCGCGGGTCGTCCGGCGCCGCTCCGGCTGATGGCCGGCTGGCTGCGGGAGCGGCCCAAGGCGGCGGTGCCGGAGGCGGTCGGGGCACTTCGGGAGGCCGAGGACGACCCGCTGCGGGCCGCGCTGCTGCTGCGCTACCGGGCGCTGCCGGTGGCCCAGGCCCGGCTGCTGCGGATGCTCACGCTGGCCCCCGGGCAGCGGGCCGACCTGCGGACCGCCTCCGCGTTGGCCGGCTGCCCGGCCCCCGAGGCGGCGGCCGCGCTGCACGCGCTGGCCGGTGCGGAGCTGCTGGACGTGGAGCCGCCGGCCGCCGACGGGACACCGCGCTACCGGGTGCCCGGGCGGCTGCACGCGGAGTTGGTGACGCTCCGGGGCGAGCTGGACCGGCCGGCCGAGCAGCAGCTGGGCCGGGCCCGGCTGGTGGAGCGGCTGGTCCGGCTGGTGGAGTCGGCTCGGGCGCTGCTCGACGAGGACGCCGCCGGCGCGCCCGATCCGCTGCCGGGGCCGCTGCGGCTGCGCGGCGCGGCGCACGCCGCCCAGTGGCTGGCCGGCGAGCGGGAGGCGCTGCTGACCGCGGCCGAGGAGGCGGTCGACCGGGCGGACCTGGACGGTTCGGCCGGGCGGCTGGTCAGCTCGCTGCTGCGGGCACTGCCCGCGGTCGGCGAGCCGGCGCCGGCTGACCGGTACCGGCTGCACGGCCTGGTGCTGGTGCTGGCCGAACGGCAGGGGGCGCCTCGCCGGGCCGCCGCGGCGCTGCTCAACCTGGGCGACCTGCGGGCCGCGGCCGGGCAGTGGGAGGCCGCCGCCGCGCACTACCGGGCCGCCGCCGAGCACGCCCGGCAGCCGCTGGACGAGCCGGCCCGGGCCCGGGCGGTGGAGGGGGCGGCCGAGTGTTACCGGGCGCTGGGCGACCCGGTGCGGGCGGCCGACTGGTTCCTCCGGGCCCTGGCACTGCGGCAGGCCCTGGACGAGCCGGCCGCGCAGGCCCGGCTGCTGGCGCGGACGGCCGAGGCGCACGCCGCCCAACGGCGCTGCGAGGAGGCCGCCCGGGAGTACCGGGCGGCGCTGGCGCTGCTGCGGCGGCTGGGCGACGAGCGCGGAACGACCGTGGTCACGGCGGCCCTGGAGCGCCTCCGGGGCTGATCCGCGACCCGGGCCCACCGACGGACTTCCGGCCAGACTTGTGAGCTATGGGAAGCTTGCCCGTTCTGAGGCCGTTTGACAGGAAGAGTCAGAAGCAAGCCTACGAATCTGCCAATGAGTTCGGGAGATTTATTCAATTTGGAAGGCTGACGGATGGCCTGGGCTTCATTACACTCGACTTAGTCGCGCGATGCAGCGTGCCCCGGCCCTGCCGGAGGCCTGCCCCGCGCCGGCGCCCGCCGGCCTTCCCCCGGCTGGGACTCCCATGGCAAGAGGGACGTGTTTAGCCGTGAAGGTCGGCATCCCCCGCGAGGTCAAGAACCACGAGTACCGCGTGGCCATCACGCCTGCCGGCGTGCATGAGCTGGTCCGCAACGGACACGAGGTCTTCATCGAGGAGAACGCCGGCATCGGCTCCTCGATCCCGAACGAGGAGTACGTGGCCGCCGGTGCCACCATCCTCCCCACCGCCGACGAGGTGTGGGCCACCGCTGACCTGCTGCTGAAGGTCAAGGAGCCGATCGCGGAGGAGTACCACCGCCTCCGCAAGGGCCAGACGCTCTTCACCTACCTCCACCTGGCGGCCTCCCGCGAGTGCACCGACGCGCTGCTCGCCTCCGGCACCACCGCGATCGCGTACGAGACCGTGCAGCTCGGCAACAACGCGCTCCCGCTGCTCGCCCCGATGTCCGAGGTGGCCGGCCGGCTCGCCCCGCAGGTCGGCTCGTACCACCTGATGCGCCCGACCGGCGGCCGTGGCGTGCTGCCCGGTGGTGTCCCCGGCACCCACCCGGCCAAGTGCGTGGTCATCGGCGGCGGCGTCTCCGGCTGGCACGCGGCCACCATCGCCATCGGCATGGGCTACGAGGTCACCCTGCTCGACCGCGACATCAACAAGCTGCGCGAGGCCGACCGGATCTTCGGCACGAAGATCAAGGCCATCGCCTCCAACTCGCTGGAGCTGGAGAAGGCCGTGCTGGACGCCGACCTGGTGATCGGCGCGGTGCTGATCCCGGGCGCCAAGGCCCCCAAGCTGGTCACCAACGAGCTGGTCTCCCGGATGAAGGCGGGCTCGGTGCTCGTCGACATCGCGATCGACCAGGGCGGCTGCTTCGAGGACTCGCGTCCCACCACGCACGCCGAGCCGACCTTCCAGGTCCACGACTCGGTCTTCTACTGCGTGGCCAACATGCCGGGTGCGGTGCCGAACACCTCCACCTACGCGCTGACCAACGCCACCCTGCCGTACATCCTGGAGCTGGCCAACCGCGGGTGGAAGGAGGCGCTGAAGCGCGACGCCGCGCTCGCCAAGGGCCTGAACACCCACGAGGGTCAGATCACCTACGGCCCGGTCGCCGAGGCGCACGGCCTGCCCGCGATCTCCCTGGAGAGCGTGCTCGCCTGACGCTCCGCCAGTCCGCCGAAGGCCCCTGGCCGGCATCTGCCGGTCAGGGGCTTCGGCATGCCCGTCAATGCCCGGGGGACGGGATCACCCAACGCGGCGGGGTGCCCCGCCCGACGGGCGTCGGGGGGCGGGTGACCTGCCAGGTGACCGCTGGCATCGCAACCCCGACCAACCCTTGACAGCGCCGGGCCGCTCCCTCGACACATCGGGCCCACTACCGTGGATTGTGTTGCTGCGAACGCCCGAAACGGCCTAGAGTCGCAAACCGTCGGCATGGTGTCAGGCTGACGAATCGACATAATGCCCTGGATGCCCAAGGAGGTAAGACGACTTGTGAATGAGTCGACATTTGCTCCCGGGGGTGGTCAGCCAGGACTGGCGGAGCGCGCCACCGGACAGCCGACCCACGACACCGGGGCCGTACTCACCACGGTGGGCGCGAGCGAGATCGGAACGGTCGCCGTGCGCACGTTCGAGGCACGGCAGGCCGTGGCCACCGCTCCCGTCTACGACGCCGACCTCTCCGGCCACGGGGACTTCGCGTACGGTTCCTACGACGACCCCGACGCCGAGTACGAGCCCGATCCGGAGTACGCCGCGACCCTCGCCCCCGACGCCGCCCGCCAGCGCCGCGAGCGCGTCGGCCCCACCGGCCGCCCGCTGCCCTACTTCCCGATCCCCGCGCCGCCGTCCGAGCACGGCCCGGCGCAGATCATCGCGATGTGCAACCAGAAGGGCGGGGTCGGCAAGACCACGTCCACCATCAACCTGGGCGCCGCGCTCGCCGAGTACGGCCGCCGGGTGCTGCTGGTGGACTTCGACCCGCAGGGCGCGCTCTCGGTCGGCCTCGGGGTCAACCCGATGGAGCTCGACGTCACGGTCTACAACCTGCTGATGGAGCGCGGGCTGACGGCCGACGAGGTGCTGCTCAAGACCGCGGTGCCGGGAATGGACCTGCTGCCGTCCAACATCGACCTGTCGGCCGCCGAGGTGCAGCTGGTCAGCGAGGTGGCCCGGGAGTCCGCGCTGGCGCGCGCGTTGAAGCCGCTGCTGCCGGACTACGACTACGTCATCATCGACTGCCAGCCCTCGCTGGGTCTGCTGACGGTCAACGCGCTGACCGCCGCGCACAGCGTCATCGTGCCGCTGGAGTGCGAGTTCTTCGCGCTGCGCGGGGTCGCGTTGTTGACCGAGACGATCGAGAAGGTCTGCGAGCGGCTCAACCCCGAGCTGCGCCTCGACGGCATCCTGGCCACCATGTACGACTCCCGCACGGTGCACAGCCGCGAGGTGCTGGCCCGGGTGGTGGAGGCCTTCGGCGACCACGTCTTCCACACCGTCATCGGGCGGACCGTCAGGTTCCCGGAGACCACGGTGGCCGGCGAGCCGATCACGACGTACGCGACCAACTCGGTGGGCGCCGCCGCCTACCGCCAGCTCGCCAGGGAGGTGCTCGACCGGTGCCGCCCCGTCGAGTGAGTCTCCCGGGGGCCGACGAACTGTTCCGCAGTACCGGGGGCATGGCGCTCTCTCCCTCGCTCGCCCGCTCGACGGCGGCGGAGGCGGCGGACGGTGCGAAGGCGAAGCGGGCCGGGCCGGGTGACGCCTCCCCGGCCGAGCCGGCCCAGGCGGCTGGTGACGGGCCGTCGACGGGCCGGGTGCCGGGCGGGCGGACGCCGTCCGGTGCGGCGGGCCCGGTGGCCGGGAACGGCGAGCCGGTGCCTCGTCAGGTGAACGGCGCGGACGCGGCGGCCCACGGGCGGGCCGGACAGGGCGCGCGGACGGTCGCGGTGGCCGCGCAGGTCCCGGCGCCGGGCGCACCGGCGGCCGAGGAGCAGGCCGGTGACGGCGCGGCGCGGCGGCGGCCGCGCGGACGTGCCCCGCGGCGCCCCAGCGGGCGCGAGCGGCACGACGAGAAGATCACCGTGTACGTCTCCGCCGAGGAGCTGATGGACCTCGAACACGCGCGCCTGGTGCTGCGCGGGGAGCACGGGCTCGCGGTGGACCGCGGCCGGGTGGTCCGGGAGGCCATCGCGGTGGTGCTGGCCGACCTGGAGCAGCGCGGCGAGGCCAGCATCCTGGTCCGACGGCTGCGCGGCCGCTGATCCCGCGGGGCCGCTGACCCGCGTGTCGGTCGACCCCGTGCGTGACCGGCCCGGCCGGCGCGCCAGTATGGACCCCGATGTCCGCTTCGCCCGTCCCGCGCCCCGACGAACCCTCCGCCGGCCCAGCCGCCGAGGCGAGTGCCGCCGTCCCCGAGGACGCTCCGCAGGGGGGCTTCCGGGTCCGGCTGGCCAACTTCGAGGGCCCGTTCGACCTGCTGCTCGGCCTGATCGCCAAGCACAAGCTGGACGTCACCGAGGTCGCGCTGGCCCGGGTCACCGACGAGTTCATGGCGCACATCCGGGCGATGGGCCCGGACTGGGACCTGGACGCGGCCACCGAGTTCCTGGTGGTCGCGGCGACCCTGCTGGACCTCAAGGCGGCCCGGCTGCTGCCGGCGGCCGAGGTCGAGGACGAGGCGGACCTGGCCCTGCTGGAGGCCCGCGACCTGCTCTTCGCCCGGCTGTTGCAGTACCGGGCGTACAAGCGGGTGGCCGCGGTGTTCGAGCAGCGCTGGGCGGACGAGCAGCGCTCGCGGCCCCGGTCGGTGGGGCTGGAGGAGCGGCACGCCGAGCTGCTGCCGGAGGTGGTGATCCACCTCGGGCCGGAGGGCTTCGCCCGGCTCGCGGCACGGGCCATGACGCCGCGGCCGAAGCCGGCGGTCTACCTGGACCACGTGCACACCCCGCCGGTGAGCGTCCGGGAGCAGGCGGCGCTGGTCGTCGAGCGGCTCGGCGGGCTGGGCGAGGCGTCGTTCGCGGCACTGGTGGCGGACGCCGGGGACACCCTCACCGTGGTCGCGCGGTTCCTGGCGCTGCTCGAGCTGTACCGGGAGCGGGTGCTGGCGTTCGAGCAGCCCGAGGCGCTGGGCGAGCTGCTGGTGCGCTGGGTGGCCGAGGCGGACCGGGCGGTGGTCGAGGTGACGGACGAGTTCGACCGCCCGGCGGGTGAACGGGACGGCGAGCGGGACGGAGTGGCTGATGAGCGCTGACGAGGTCGAGCAGCAGGTCGCGGAGGGCGCGGGTGCCGTGCTGCGGGCCCCGCGCCGGGCGCTCGGGGTGCCGGGGGCGGCCCGGCCGGCGGAGTGGCTGGAGCCGGCGTACCCGGTCGCGGAGGTGGGGCCGGGGGAGCCGCCGGCCGTCCCGGCCGTCCCGGCCAGCCGGGGCGCCGAACTGGCCGAGGAGGTCGCCGGGGAGCCCGGGGAGCCCGGGGAGCCCGGGGAGCCCGGGGAGCCCGGGGAGCTCGGGGAGCCCGGGGAGCCCGGGGAGCTCGGGGAGGAGGTGCCACTCGCCGCCGGGCTGGAGGCGGTGCTGATGGTGGCCGACGAGCCGGTTCCCGAGGCTCGGTTGGCCGCTGTGCTGGAGCGCCCGCGGGCCGAGGTGGCCGCCGCGCTGCGCGCGCTGGCCGCCGAGTACGGCGCCCAGGGCCGCGGCTTCGACCTGCGGCTGGTGGCCGGCGGCTGGCGGTTCTACAGCCGGGCGGCCTGCGCGCCGGTGGTCGACCGGTTCGTGCTGGACGGTCAACAGGCCCGGCTGACCCAGGCCGCGCTGGAGACCCTGGCGGTGGTCGCCTACCGGCAGCCGGTGTCCAGATCGCGGGTCTCCGCGGTCCGTGGTGTGAACTGTGACGGCGTGATGCGTACCCTGGTACAGCGAGGTCTGGTGGAGGAGACCGGATCCGAGCCCGAAACAGGTGCGATCCTGTATCGGACGACGAACTACTTCCTGGAACGGATGGGGCTGCGCGGCTTGGACGAGCTGCCGGAGCTCGCGCCCTTCCTGCCCGAGGTCGACGACGTGGAAGCGGAGTCCCTCGAAGGAACGGTGATCGCTGACGCGGTGGCCGTCGCGAGCACACGGGAGCAGTGAGGTCGGCCGGCACGACTTGCGCCCGCCTCGCCCGCCGTCGGGCAGGTGGGGCCCATCCCCGACGGAAACGACGTACGGACATTTTTGATGCGTAGCAGTGGTAGCGGTAACGGCAGGAACAGCGGCGGCAACCGGGGCGGGCAGCGCGGCGGCTCGTCCGGCGGCAGCGGCGGGGGGTCGTACGGCGGCGGTCGCGGGCGCGGCAGCGGTGGTGGCTCGTACCAGGGCGGCGGCCGCGGTGGCAGCGGCGGCGGCTCCGGTCGCGGGCGCGGCAGCGGTGGTGGCTCGTACCAGGGCGGCGGCTCGTACCAGGGCGGTGGTCGGGACGACCGGCGCGACGACCGGCGCTACCCCGACCGTCCGCTGCGCCCCGAGGAGCGCAAGTACGACCGTCCGGAGTACGGCGGCGGTCCGAACGCCACCCCGGGCCGCGGCGGCTACGCGTCCCGCCGGCCCGGTCCGGCCCCCCGGCCGCGCCGCGAGGGCCAGGGTGCCCCGGGCGACCCGCGACGCCAGCCGCAGCGCTCCCGCGAGCTCCAGGCCAAGATCGAGGACGCCGTGCTGGCCCGCCACGACAAGCCGGCCGTGAAGCTCCCGAAGACCTTCGGCGAGCCGGCCGGCGAGCGGCTGCAGAAGGTGCTGGCCCGGGCCGGCATGGGCAGCCGGCGCGCCTGCGAGGAGCTGATCGAGCAGGGTCGGGTCGAGGTCAACGGCGTCCTGGTCACCGAGCAGGGCAAGCGGGTCGACCCCGAGAGCGACGAGATCAAGGTGGACGGGCTGACCGTCGCCACCCAGTCGTACCTCTTCTTCGCGCTCAACAAGCCGGCCGGCGTGGTCTCCACCATGGAGGACCCGGACGGCCGGCAGTGCCTCGGCGACTACGTGACGAACCGTGAGACCCGGCTCTTCCACGTCGGCCGCCTGGACACCGAGACCGAGGGCATCATCCTGCTCACCAACCACGGTGAGCTGGCCCACCGCCTCACCCACCCGCGCTACGGCGTGACCAAGACCTACCTGGCCGCGATCCAGGGCCCGATCCCGCGCGACCTGGGCAAGCAGCTGGCCCAGGGCATCGAGCTGGAGGACGGCTTCGCCCGGGCCGACAGCTTCAAGGTGGTCTCCAACGTCGGCAAGAACTACCTGGTCGAGGTCACCCTGCACGAGGGCCGCAAGCACATCGTGCGCCGGATGCTGGCCGAGGCGGGCTTCCCGGTGGAGAAGCTGGTCCGCACCCACTTCGGTCCGATCGCGCTCGGTGACCAGAAGTCGGGCTGGCTGCGCCGGCTGACCAACCCCGAGGTCGGCCAGCTGATGCGCGAGGTGGGGCTCTAGGAGCCGCGGTCGGTCGGGACCGGCCGGATCGTTCCCGAAGGGTCGTGCAGCCAGGCGGCGCACGGCCCTTTCGGCTACCTGGGGTGGAGAGCGACCCCCGCCGAAGGACAGGCTTGTCACCGGGATCATCTGTGGCAGAAAATGGCCACGCAACCATCGCCCGCCAGCTGGCGGGAAATCGCCACCCCGGGGAGGGGGCGTCATGCTTGACGCTTTCAGCGCGCTCGGTCTCTCCGAGTCCGACGGCCAGATCTACGCCGCCCTGGTGGCTGCCCCGCAGTCCACCGCGGCGGAACTCGCCGAGCGCTGCGGCCTGACCCTCCAACAGAGCGGCAAGTCGCTGAACCGGCTGGCCCAGCAGGGCATGGCCACCCGCGCCCCGGTGGACCGCGAGCGCTACCTCCCGGTCGCGCCGGACGTCGCGATCGGCACGCTGATCGGCCACCGCGAGGCCGAACTGCGCAGCGCCCGCGCCGAGATGCACCGGCTGATGGACACCTTCCGGGAAGCCTCCCGGTTCACCGATCCGGCCCACTCCGTCGAGGTGCTGACCGGCGGCGAGGCGATCGCCCAGCGGATCGCGCACCTGCAGGACACCACGCTGCAGCAGGTGCGCGGCTTCGACTGCCCGCCGTACGTCCAGGACCCGGCCAGCAATCTGAGCCGGCAGCGCCGGCGGCTCAAGGACGGCGTCCGCTACCGGACCGTCTACGACAAGGAGGCGGTCGCCTGGCCGGGGCGGCTGGAGGAGGAGATCCTGGTCGGCGCCGAGGACGGCGAGGAGGCCCGGGTCCGGACCACCCTCCCGATGAAGCTGATCCTCTCCGACGACCGGATGGCGATCATCCCGATCAGCGTCGGCGACAGCGTGCTGGACGCGGCCTACGTGATCCACCCGTCGGCGTTGCTGCAGGCACTGGACGGGCTGTTCGAGGCCGAGTGGGAGCGGGCCGTCCCGCTGAAGGCCGCGATCGGCGACGAGCCGGGCCTGCTGGAGCCGGACGCCGACCACCGCAAGCTGCTCGGCCTGCTGGCGGCCGGGCTGACCGACGAGTCGATCGCACGCTCGCTGGGCTGGAGCGCCAGGACCACCCAGCGCCGGCTGCAGGCGCTGATGCGCGAGCTCGGCGCCACCACCCGGTTCCAGGCCGGCATGGCGGCCCGCGAGCGCGGCTGGCTCTGAGCCGCGCTCCCGGCGGTGCTCAGCTCCAGGGCTGGAAACCGGCCCAACGGCCGTCCGGGCCGCGCTCCAGCTTGAGCAGGCCGACCACCGCGCTGCGGTTGAGCCGGCCGTAGACGTGCGGGAAGAGCACGTCGGGCGTGGCACCGGGAGGTGGCCCGCCGGTGGCCGGCTCCCAGCGGACCATCGGCTCGACCAGCTCCTCCTCGATCAGCAGGGCCATCAGCGGATCCGGCGCGTTGGCGAAGAAGCGGTTGGCCACCGCCAAGGCCGTCGGCTCGTCCGGCGAGCAGTGCAGGAAACCGTCCGTCAGCAGCGAGGTGGCACTGTACGGGCGGCCCGGGTCACGGAGCCAGTCGTCCAGGGGAGCGAGGTGCAGGATCATGTGTCTGTTGTACCCGACCGCGCTCTCAGAGCCCGGTGACCTTCGCCGAGGCGGCGACCTCGTACACCAGGGTGACGGTCCGGCGGCCGCTCGGCGGCAGGGCCAGCTCCCAGCGGACCACGCCGTCCGCGTCCGGTCCGGCCGGGGCCGGCACGCACTCCTCCCGGCGCAGCCGCACCTCGACCGCCGACACCTCCGAGACCGGGATCCGCTCGCGCACGGTCACCGTGCGTTCCCCGCCCGGGGAGAGCCGTGAGACGTGCACCCGCACCGTGCGGGTGAGCACGCTGCGCCGGCCCGGTCCGGGCAGGCCGCCGGTGCCGCGGACCTCCTCGGTCTCGCGGTGCACCCGGTAGTCGTCCGAGCCACCGAAGGCCAGCTCGGCCGGGGTACCCGCGGCGGTGAACCGCAACTCGCCGCGCCCGGTGTAGCCGCTGCCGCGGACCAGCTCGACCGGGCCGGCCAGCAGCGGGCGGTCGGCCGGGGCGGTGAACCGGACCAGCTCGGTCACCAGCGGGGAGAACTCCGGCACGGCGGCCAGTTCGGCCGTGGCGGGGACGGTGACGGTGCCCAGCGGCACCCGGTGCGCGCGCCCGTCGCCGGGCACGGACACCCGCCGCGGCGCGTCGAACACCCGGACCTCGCCGCCGTCGTCCACCCCGGGCAGCTCGGTGACGGGGGCCGCCGCTTCCGGGCCCAGGGTGGCGATCTCCTCCTCGCGCAGCTCGACGTCGACCGTGCGGCGCTCCTCGGCGCTCAGCTCGCGCAGGGTCAGCACGTCCTCGCGCAGCCCAGGCGGTTCGGCGGCCAGCGCCGAGCGGGCGGTGGAGAGGGTGAGCCGGACGTCCGTCCAGTCCTCGCCGGTGCGCTGCCAGACCACCGCGTCCGACTCCAGGCACAGCGAGCCGTCGGCGAAGCGGGCCCGGTAGGCGGGGCGCCAGAGCGCGCAGGGGGTCAGGTGGACGACGGTGAGGGTGGCCGGGCCGGGCGCGGCGGACCGGACGGTCAGCTCCAGGACGGCGGTCAGCTCCGGCGGCGCGGCCTCGGCCTCCGCCAGCGCCGCCGAGGCGGCCGCGTGCTCCTCGGCCAGCTCGGCGAGGTCGGCGCCCAGCGCGTGCAGCCGCTCGGCGTGGGCGTCCTGCTCGGCCTCGGCCCGGTCCAGCTCGCGGGACCAGCGGGCCGGCTCGGCCTCGCCGTGGCCGGTGCCCTCGGCGATCTCGCGCAGCAGGTCTGCGGTGAGCCGGTCGAGCAGGTCCAGCCGGGTGGTGAGCCGGTCGCGCCGCTGCTCGCCGGCGCGCAGGCGCTGCTCCAGCTCGTGCAGGCGGTGGCGCAGCGCGGGGTCCTCGGCGGTGGGCGGGCCGGGGGTGCGCGGGGTCCAGCTGCGGGTGATCCGGGCGGCCAGCACCGTGGCACCGGCCGGGTCGGTGAACCGGGCGCGCAGCGAGGTGTCCACGGCGAGCGCGCTGATCGGGCCGAGCCGCAGCCGCTGTGGGCCGCCGGTGAGCTGGACGGTGGTGGTGCGTTCGACCTGTGCCCGGTCCTCCTGGCAGACCACGGCGGTCACCGGGAGCGGGGCGTCGATGCGGGGGTCGGTGCTGGTCATCGCTCAGTTCCTCCGGTTGCCGCCGGTCAGGGCCCGGCCGGCCGGGATCCGGATCTCGTGGCCGCCGTCCAGCGTGGCCCGGCCGCCCGCGGGCAGCTCGACCCGCCAGAGCCGGGTGCCGGCGGGGAGGCCCTCCGCCGCCCGGGTCGCCTCGTCCGGTGTCGTCCAGGCGGGCGAGCCGGGGAGCTCCTCGATCCGGATCTCCTTGTCGGCGGCCAGCGGCACCCGCTCCCGGACCTCCACCGTGACGGGGTGGCCGAGCCGGTTGGCCAGCTCGACGTGCACGCGCTGCTCCAGGACGGTGGTGCTGCCGCGCAGCCCGGCGGTGGACTCCCGCGTCCCGGTGCGGCGGGTCGCCCGGACGCTCTCGGTGACCCCCAGGCCGACCCGGCGGGTGGCCCCCGGGGCGAGCGTGGGCAGCGCGGTGCCCAGCAGCGGGACGCCGTCCTCGGTCACCTCCAACGGCCCGGCCAGCAGGGCCAGTTCGGATTCGTTGGTGAGCCGGAGGGTGGCGAAGACGGCCGGGTCGACGGATGGCACGCAGACGTACTCGGTGCGGTGCGAGACCGGCAGTTCGCCGACCGGGACGGTGTGCCACTGGCCGTCGGAGGGCAGGTCGATCCGGTCCGCGGTGTCGTGGCGCTGGTCGAAGGAGCCCGCGGAGTGGCGCGGGCGGACCGCGTGGGTGGGCAGGGGCAGGCGGTCGGGCAGCTGCCCGGCGTGGCGCGTGGTGGCGGTGTCGTCGGCCGGGAGGGCACCGGCGGGGTGCAGCCGGCCGCGGCGGGCGGGCGGCTCGGCGGGGCCGGCCAGCATCAGGGCGGCGTAGTCGAGCAGGTCGGCAGCGGGCTCGGGCGGTTCGGGCGGCGTGGACGGTCCGCCGGGTGCGGGCGGCGGGCCGCTCGGGGCGTTGGCGGCCATCGCGCGCATGACGTGCGGGGTCCGGCCGCCGGGGGCGGACGGCGGCGCCGCGGCGCCGTACGCCACCGGCTGGGCCGGCCCGGGGGCGGTACGGCGCCTCGGGGCAGGCGTCGCCGGCCCGGCGGCCACCGGAAGTGCCGCCGCGGCCGGCGCCGGGGGCCGGCCCGCGGTGTCGTAGCCCGCGAACAGCCCGTCGAGCCCGGCGGGCGGCTCGCGCCAGCCGGACGGCGGCGGGGCGCTCTGCCGGCGGCCGATCCGGATCGAGCGCAGCTTCGGCGGTTCGGTCGGGCGGTGCAGGTCGGCGGTGGAGAGGCTGAGCCGGACGCCGGTCCAGTCCTCGCCGGTGCGCTGGGCCACCGCGGCGCGCAGCAGCAGGGTCGAACCCGCCTCGCCCGGCCGGTGGTCCAGCTGGTAGCCGGGCACCCAGAGCGCGCCGGGGACCCGGTACTCCAGCTCCAGCAGCACCGGGGCGTCGGTGCCGGTGTCGGCTCCGGCCAGGGTGACCAGGGCGACCGCCGAGGTCTCCACGGGCGTGGCGGGGGCGGCGTCGGATTCGCGGGCCAGCCGGTCGGCGAGCAGCTCGCGCTCGTGGGTGGCCGCCGCCAGCCGCTCGTCCAGCTCGGCGGCCCGGGCGTGCAGGGCGGTCAGCCGGTCGTCCAGGAAGCCGGCCAGGGCGAGCCAGGCGTCGGCCGGGGTGCGGCGGTGCGGCTCGGCGCGGCGCCGGGGCGGGGCGGCCGGACGCAGCCCGGCGGTCTCGGTGATCCGGCCGGCCAGCCGCTCCCGGCTCAGCCGCAGGGCGGTTTCGTGGCGCTCGGCGGCGGCGAGCATGCGGCGCAGTTCGGGCAGCTCCGGCCGGGGCCGCAGTCGGGCCTCGGTGGCCCGTCGGACCTCGGCGACCCGCAGCCCGGGCGGGCCCTCCAGCACGGTCGCGCGCAGCGAGTCGCCGTCCAGCGTGCGGGGCAGGCCGGTGAGCCGGACCACCGACCCGCCGGCGGGGGGCAGCGTGCCGCGGGCCAGCCGGCGGCAGACCGCGCCGGCGGCGTGCACCACCACCGCGTCGAGCCTGGAGGGCCAGTGCGGGGGCGTCTCGGTCGCTGTCATGTGATCAGTCCTTCCGGCCGGCCGGATGCACCGCTGTTCGAAGGCCAGTCTGCCGGGCGGCCCGGGCGGTGTCCGCTGATTTCGGCGGCGATCCGGGAAGTCGGAGGGCGGGGAAGCAGCGGACTCGGTGGTGCGGGAGGATGGGTGCCCAGCAGCACCGCCCGTCCCAGGACCGCAGGAGAGCACCCCCGCCATGCGCACTGTCGCCGTCGTCGGCACCGGACTGATCGGCACCTCCGCCGCCCTCGCGCTGACCGGTCGCGGGCTGACCGTCCATCTGGAGGACGCCGACCCGGACGCCGCCCGCACCGCGGCCTCGCTCGGCGCCGGCACCACCGAGCCGCCGGTCGAACCGGTCGACCTGGCGATCGTCGCGGTCCCGCCGGCCCTGGTCGGCAAGGTGCTCGCGGACTGCCAGCGGCGCGGCCTGGCCCGCCACTACACCGACGTGGCCAGCGTGAAGGCCGGCCCGCGCGGCGAGGTGACCGGGCTCGGCTGCGACACCGTGCACTACATCGGCGGCCACCCGATGGCCGGCCGCGAGCAGTCCGGTCCGTTGGCGGCCCGGGCCGACCTCTTCGAGGGCCGCCCCTGGGTGCTCACCCCGACTCCCGACACCGACACCGAGACGCTGAACGCCGCGCTCGAACTGGTCGCGCTGTGCGGCGCGATGCCGGTGGTGATGGACGCCGCGGCGCACGACCGTGCGGTGGCCCTGGTCTCACACGCCCCGCAACTGCTCTCCTCCCTGGTCGCCGCCCGGCTGGAGCACGCCGACGAGACCGCGGTGCGGCTCTCCGGCCAGGGCGTGCGCGACGTGACCCGGATCGCCGCCTCCGACCCGCGGATGTGGCTGGACATCCTCTCCGCCAACGCGGCCGTGGTCGCCGACGTGCTGGACGAGGTCGCCACCGACCTCGGCGCCACGGTCAGCGCGCTGCGCTCGCTGGCGGCCGGCGACGAGGCCGGGCGGCAGGCGGGCGTGGCCGGCATCGAGGCCGTGATGCGGCGCGGCAACCAGGGCCGGGCCCGGATCCCCGGCAAGCACGGCGCCCCGCCGACCCGCTACGAGACGGTCACCGTGGCGATCGGCGACCAGCCGGGCGAGCTGGGCCGGCTCTTCGGCGAGGTCGCCCGGGCCGGGGTGAACATCGAGGACGTCGCGATCGACCACGCGGCTGGTCAGCGGGTCGGCCTGGTGCAGCTCTCGGTCGCGCCGGCGGCCGCCCGGCAGCTGGAGGCGACCCTGCGCGCCCACGGCTGGGACGTCCGCGACTGAGCCCGGCCGCCGAGCGCGAGGAGGGGGTCCGCCGGTCGTCTAACCTTGAGGTGACTCCCGGTGTCGAGAAGAGAGGTTCCACCGTGGACACTGCCGACCGAGCGCACGCCCCGGTCGTCGTCGCCATCGACGGACCCTCCGGCTCCGGCAAGTCGACCGTCTCCCGTGCGGTGGCCGCCCGGCTGGGCCTGAGCTTCCTGGACACCGGCGCCATGTACCGGGCGATGACCTGGTGGATGCTGGCCAACGAGGTGGACGTGGACGACCCCGACGCGGTCGCCATCGCCTGCGGCAAGCCGGTGATCCTCTCCGGTACGGACGCCGACGGTCCGACCATCACGGTGGACGGCCAGGACGTCTCCGGCCCGATCCGCGGCCCCGAGGTGACGGCCAAGGTGAGCGCGGTCTCCGCGGTGCCGCAGGTCCGCGCCCGGCTGGTCGAGCTGCAGCGCGGCTGCGCCGAGGTGGCGCGGCGCGGGATCGTGGCCGAGGGCCGGGACATGGGCACCGTGGTCTTCCCGGAGGCCACCGCCAAGATCTTCCTCACCGCCTCGGAGCAGGCCCGGGCCGAGCGGCGGGCGGCCGAGCTGCGCGGCAAGGGCGTGGACGAGGCCACCATCGCGGCCATGGCGGCCGACCTGGTCCGCCGGGACGCCGCCGACTCCTCCCGGGCCACCGCGCCGCTGGTCCAGGCCGCCGACGCGGTCCGGGTGGACACCAGCGACCTGACGCTCCCGCAGGTGATCGACACCATCGTGGAGTTGGTGGCACAGCGGACCGGCCGGGACGCGGCCGCCGCCTAGGTTTTCTTTTTTTTCGCGCTGCCCCGACCACGGTCCGGGCAGGTACGCACGGCGCGCGCGTTCGCGGGCGCCGGGAAATGGGACAGACGAAGATGAGCAACGAGCACGCCCAGCACGGCGAGCTGGACGACGCCGAGTACGCGGAGTTCATGGCGCTGGCCGCCGAGGAGGGCTTCGACCCCGAGGACGTGGACGGTGAGCTGGCCGGCGGCGGGCACGTCCCGCTGCCGGTGCTGGCCGTGGTCGGCCGGCCGAACGTCGGCAAGTCGACCCTGGTCAACCGGATCATCGGCCGCCGCGAGGCGGTCGTCGAGGACAAGCCCGGGGTCACCCGCGACCGGGTGACCTACGAGGCCACCTGGAACGGCCGTCGCTTCAAGGTGGTCGACACCGGCGGCTGGGAGGTCGACGTCCTCGGCATCGACGCGATGGTCGCCGCGCAGGCCGAGCTCGGCATCGAGACCGCCGACGCGGTGCTCTTCGTGGTCGACGCCACGGTCGGCGCCACCGACACCGACGAGGCGCTGATCAAGGTGATCCGCCGGGCCGGCAAGCCGACCGTGCTCTGCGCCAACAAGGTGGACGGCCCGTCCACCGAGGCGGAGGCCGCCTACCTGTGGTCGCTCGGCCTCGGCGAGCCGTACCCCGTCTCCGCGCTGCACGGCCGCGGCTCCGGCGACCTGCTGGACGCCGTGATGGCCGCGCTGCCCGAGGCGCCGCCGCAGACCTTCGGCACCGCGCTCGGCGGCCCGCGCCGGGTCGCGCTGATCGGCCGTCCGAACGTCGGCAAGTCCAGCCTGCTCAACCAGGTGGCCGGCGAGGAGCGGGTGGTCGTCAACGAGCTGGCCGGGACCACCCGTGACCCGGTCGACGAGCTGATCGAACTCGGCGGCAAGACCTGGAAGTTCGTCGACACCGCCGGCATCCGGCGGCGGGTCCACCTGACCGCCGGCGCCGACTTCTACGCCTCGCTGCGCACCTCCTCCGCACTGGAGAAGGCCGAGGTCGCGGTGGTCCTGATCGACGCCAGCGAGACGCTGGCCGAGCAGGACACCCGGATCATCTCGATGGCCGTCGAGGCCGGGCGCGCCGTCGTCATCGCCTACAACAAGTGGGACCAGATGGACGAGGAGCGCCGCTACTACCTGGAGCGCGAGATCGAGCAGGATCTCGTCCAGGTGCGCTGGGCGCCGCGGGTCAACGTCTCCGCGCTGACCGGTCGGCACATGGAGAAGCTGGTGCCGGCCATCGAGGCGGCGCTGGCGGGCTGGGAGACCCGGATCCCGACCGCCAAGCTGAACGCCTTCCTCGGCGAGCTGGTGGCCGCCCACCCGCACCCGATCCGGGGCGGCAAGCAGCCGCGGATCCTGTTCGGGACCCAGGCCGGGACCCGGCCGCCGCGGTTCGTGCTGTTCGCCTCGGGCTTCCTGGAGGCGGGGTACCGGCGGTTCGTCGAGCGCCGGCTGCGCGAGGAGTTCGGCTTCGTGGGGACGCCGATCTCGATCTCGGTGCGGGTGCGCGAGAAGCGCCGCAAGAAGTAGTCCTCCGGCGGGACGGGACGGCCCGGTGTGCGACGTGATCGTCGGACGCCGGGCCGTCGCCCTTCTCCGCTCGGTCGCTCCTTCCGGCTCAACCGAGGCCGGCGCCGCGGCCCGGGGGGAGCGAGAGCATCATCGCGTTGCGGTGCCGGCCGGCCGCGGGACCGGCCGGGGCGGGTACGGTGACCGGCTGCGGCACGGCGGGGGCCGGCACGGTGGCCGGGGCCAGGTAGCCGGTGGCCACCCAGCCCTGGCCGCCGACGGCGCCCTGGGGATAGCCCTGCTGCGGGTGACCCTGCTGGGACTGGGGGTAACCGGGCGCCGGCCGGCCGGGGCCGGCGGCGTACGGACCGGGCGGGTAGGCCGCCTGCTGCTGGAACGGCCCGCCGGGCTGCTGGCCGGCGGGCTGGTCGGTCGGGTGGACCGCCTGGGGATGCGGCTGTGGGGCCGCCTGCTGCTGGGTCTGGTGCTGGGCGACCTGTTGCTGGGCCGGGACGAACTGGGTCTGACCGGCCGGCAGGCCCGGGTAGCCGGGGAACGGCTGGTGCCGGCCGAACGAGCTGAGCTGCTCGTGGCTGTAGGGCACCCGGGCGGCGTAGGGGTCGCGGTAGTCGTCGGCGTAGCGGCGCTCGCGGACGGCGAAGCCGGTGAAGCGCAGGTCCTCCTCGCCGGCCCGGTCGCCGGGCAGGGCGCGGAACAGGCGGCGGTACTCGGAGTAGAGCTCGTCGTAGATGGGGGTGGGCGTCGGGGCGACGGGATGCTCTCCGTCGTACGACGGCCTCATCGCCGGGATCCCTCGGGCGGCGGTGGTCTGGCGGAGGGCTGAGGTCACGTCGTAGCTGTACACGCAAGGGCCAACGAGCGAGACCGGCCGGGGATGCGGGTGTCGGCGGGGCGGACGGGAGCGCGGGCCGGCCGCACGCCGCCGCCCGCGTCCCACCCCGTCAGGTGGGACGCGGGCGGCGGCGTGCGCGGGTGGCGTGCCGTCAGGTTCCCGCCAGCGGCAGCGTGGCCGCGACCAGCAGGCCACGGGCCGCGGCCCGGTCCAGCGCGGTGCGCAGCAGGTCCTCCCGCGGCTGGCGGCCGATCGCCCCGGCGGGCGCCGCGTACATGATCACCTCGTGCTGCTGCTGCACGGCCAGTCGCCAGGCCTCGGTGACCTGCAACGGCTGGTGGGCCTGCCACCACGCGGTGCTGCCGCCGCTCGCGGACGGCTGCAGCACGGCGTGCAGCTGACCCATCACCATCAGCACCGACCAGCCCGGCAGCGCGCCGGCCGGCGGCTTGTCCACGTCGTGCACGTCACTGAAGTTGTGCTCGCGCAGCAGGTCCAGGAACTCGTCCTCGCCGGTGTTCCGGCCCGGCCGGCCGACCGGCCCGGTGGGCTCGACCACCAGGGCGGCGCGCCCGGTGCCCTCGCACAGCACCAGACCGCAGGTGATCCCGAGCACCGCGGGCTCGCCCGCGGTGCTCCGCGCGGGCTCGGCCGGCGCGGCGGGCTGGACGGGCGAGTTCGGGTAGACCTGCGCCGGGCCGCCGGCGTTCTGCTGGGCGGGGAAGCCGTTGCCCTGGGTCTGGCTGATGCTGGCGACCGCGCCGAGCAGCTGCTCCTCTGACACCTGGACCACCTGTGAGGGGATGCACCGGGCGTGCGCGAAGGCCAGTACCGCGGTCTCCTCGCCGACGAAGAGCACGGTGCTGGTCGGCTCCTGCTGGGAGTCCCCCGGTGTGCGACATGACGTGCAGTCATAGGTATCGGGGGCATGGGCCCCGCCGAGCAGGCGGTCGGCCTCGTCGTCGCCGATCTCGGCTCGGACCTCGTCGCTGACATCGAGCATGCGCGGCACGAAGACTCCTCGGGTTGTTGCGGGGTGACGGGGCGCTACCCGGCCGCCATTACCAACGGGCCGTTGTGGCTGGGGTCACGGGCAGGTGCGGAGAGTGACGGGATTTGCCGGAGATTTGACAGCGCAGAGTGAGGATCTGATCACAGTTTGTCGATACTGTGCGAAGGGTCACAGGGGCGAGTGTGTGGTCGAGGTCACGCAAAGTGAAGGTTTAGGGTTGGTAAACCGTTGCAAAACGGACATTCGGCCGCCGTTCGGCTTCTTGTTACCGCAGGTAACCCCTGGCTGACCTGGGCTGACCGAGATTCGGTTGATTCCGCGGTCGACCGCGTCCTAGCTTCTTCCCCGGTGCAACGAGCACCACCCGGGTTCACCCGCCGAAGCACGGCAGTGCCCACCGCCGACGAACGATCAGAGTCGGTGGTGCGTGGCGGAGTGGCCGGGGCGGCACGGTACGTCGGACACGTACGAGGCCGCCCGCAGGACGAGGCGAGCGAAGCATCGGGCCCTTCCCGGCCCTGGTTCCGCATGCCCGCCCGGGGTTGTCGAGAGGGAACTCATGACTTTCCGTAACGAGACCACCGCTGCCACCACCGCCTCCGCCAAGCGCAACCGCGTGCGGACGGCCGTGCTGGGCGGCGCCGTCGCCGTCCTTCCGGTGGCGGGCCTCGTCGCGGCCACTTCGGCCTCCGCCGCGTCGGTCTCCACCTGGGACAAGGTCGCCCAGTGCGAGAGCGGCGGCAACTGGAGCATCAACACCGGCAACGGGTTCTACGGGGGCCTGCAGTTCACCTCCTCCACCTGGGCCGCGTACGGCGGCACCCAGTACGCCCCGCAGGCCAACCAGGCCAGCGAGGCGCAGCAGATCGCCGTCGCCGAGAAGGTCCTGGCCTCGCAGGGCCCGGGCGCCTGGCCGGTCTGCTCGGTCAAGGCCGGCCTGACCGCCGGTGGCGCCCCCGCCGCGGTCGACACCTCCTCGTCCTCCTCCTCCTCCTCGGCCCCGGCGCCGGCCGCTCCGAAGCCGAAGCCGGCCCAGCCGAAGGCCGCTCAGCCGAGCGCCCCGAAGGCCAAGCCGAGCACCGCTCCGGTCGCCCCGAAGCCGAGCGGCAAGAGCACCCAGAGCGCCAAGTCCGCCACCACCGGCGGTGACTACACCGTGCGGAGCGGCGACACCCTGAGCGCGATCGCCGCCGCGCACGGCACCGACTGGCAGACCCTCTACCAGAACAACGCCAAGGTCATCGGCGGCGACGCCAACCTGATCCTGCCCGGCCAGGTGCTGTCGGTCTGACGTTCCGACGCCTCGGGGGGCGGCCCGCCGCCGGCACACCGCGCACGACCGCCGTCCCGTCCGGGGCGGCGGTCGTCCGGGTGCCGGGCGGGTTTGACGGCGAGTCGGGTTGACGGCCGGGCCGGCCCACCCGGACGGCGCAGCGACGGGCCGACCCGGGTCGCGGGCGGGCGGGTGTGTTGGTCAGAGTCGGATCGTGCTGAGCCATCGTGTGACCGGGGCGCGGGCCGCCCTGTTGACGTGCGGCGTGCTGATCGTCACAGCGGCCGTACCGGCGCCGGCCCGGGCCGGGACGGCTGCGCGGCGGGTCCCCGACGCCGTCTGGGACCAGGTCGCCGACTGCGAGAGCGACGGCGACTGGGCCGCCGACACCGGCAACGGCTTCTACGGCGGACTGCAGATCGGGCCGTCCACCTGGGCGTCGGCGGGCGGCCTGCGCTACGCCAGGCGGCCCGACCGGGCGAGCCGCCGTCAGCAGATCGACGTCGCGCAGGAGATCCTGCGCCGTCAGGGCTGGCGGGCCTGGCCGGGCTGCGCCCGCGCCCTGGGCCTGCTCTCCTGACCCGCCTGCTCTCCTGACCCGCCTGCTCTCCTGACCCGCCTGCTCTCCCTGACCCGCCTGCCGCCTGTCGCCCACGCACCCCTCCCGCCCCGTGCCGCCACCTCGCCGTCCCCGCCGCCAGCCGGGCACCCCGACCCGGCGCCGGGCGAGAATGAGGGCATGCCGGAGACCGTGGACATCGTGGTGGTGGGCAGCGTCAACCTCGACCAGGTGATCGAGGTGCCGGCCCTGCCAGCCCCCGGCGAAACGGTGCTGGGCGGCCCGGTCACCCGCCTCGGCGGCGGCAAGGGCGCCAACCAGGCCGTCGCCGCCGCCCGCCTCGGCGCCGGGGTCGCGCTGGTCGGGGCCGTCGGCAGGGACCCCGACAGCGACTGGCTGCGCACCGAGCTGGCCGCCGAGGGCGTGGACGTATCGCGGCTCGCCGCGCTCGACGGCCCGCCCGGCCACGCCGTCGTCCTGGTCGACCGCCAGGCCGAGAACAGCATCGTCGTCTCACCCGGCGCCAACGCGCACCTGACCCCGGCCGCGGTGGCCGCCGCCGGTCCGTTGCTCGGCGCCGCCACCGTCGTGCTGGCACAGCTGGAGATCCCGCCGGCCGCCGTGCTGGAGGCGGCCCGCCACGCGCGCGGGACCTTCGTCCTCAACCCCGCCCCGGCGCCCGCCCCGGCCTCCGGGCTGCCGCCCGAGCTCTGGCCCCTGGTGGACGTCCTGGTCCCGAACCGCAGTGAACTGGCCCGGCTCCGTGGCGTGCCGGACGCCGCGGTCGCCGACCCCGCCGCGGTCGCCCGGCTGACCGCCGGCCTGCCCTGCGCCCGGGTGGTGGTCACCCTGGGCGGGGACGGCGTGCTGGTGCGGGAGGAGGGGGCGGTCACCGTGCTGCCCGCCCCCGTGGTGCGCGCGGTGGACACCACCGGCGCGGGGGACACCTTCTGCGGCGCGTTGGCGGTGGCGCTGGCCGAGCGGCGGACGCTGGCCGAGGCCGCCCGGTTCGCGGTCCGGGCCGCGGCGCTGAGCGTCGGACACACCGGCGCCCGGACCGGCATGCCGACCCGGGCCGCCCTGGGCCGCGCCACCGCCCCGGACCACGCCTCCGAAGGAGCCGACGCCGGTGCCCCATGAGCCCCTCGGCACGCCCGTCCCCGAGCTCTTCCCCCGCGAGCGGACCGAGCCGTTGCCCGGCGTGGTCCACCTGCCGGACTGGTTGACCCCGGGGGAGCAGCGCCGGCTGGTCGCCGCCTGCCGGGAGTGGGCCCGCCCGCCGGCCGGCCTGCGTACGGTCCGGCTGCCCGGCGGCGCGCGGATGTCGGTGCGGCAGGTCTGCCTGGGGCTGCACTGGGGCGTGGTGGCCCGCTGCCCGACCTGCGGCGTCGCGCGCAAGGCGGCGGCCGGCTGCCCCGACCACTGGTTCCCGTACGCCTACACCCGTACCGCGCTGGACGGCGACGGCGCGCCGGTGAAGCCGTTCCCCGCGGAGCTCGGCGCCCTGGCGCGGCGGGCCGTCGCGGAGGCGTACCCGGTGGCCCGGGGCAGGATCGCCGGTGCGGTCGGCTACGCCCCGGACGTCGCACTGGTCAACCACTACCCGCACGGCTCGCACATGGGCCCGCACCAGGACCGCGAGGAGCGCGTCGACGCGCCCGTGGTCTCGCTCTCGCTCGGCGACAGCTGCCTCTTCCGGCTCGCCGGCACCGAGAGCCGGAACCGGCCCCGGACCGACCTGGAGCTGCGCGGCGGCGACCTGCTGGTCTTCGGCGGCCCGGCGCGCTACGCCTACCACGGGGTGGTCCGCACCCTGGCGGGCAGCGGCGATCCGGCCCTCGGGCTGACCGGCCGGCTGAACGTCACGGTCCGCCAGTCCGGGCTCACCTGACCACCCACCCCAACCCGCTCCGCCCGAGCTCCCCTCCCCCTTCCCGACCGTCGCCGCGCGCCCCCTTTCGTCACTCCGCGCGAGCATCGTTCACCCGTTCGTGCGGCTCTTGGACCAGCGGGAATTCCCCGGTCGCCGGCGGACTTCTGGCTAGACGAAGCGGTAGCCCGCCCGGGGGTCCGGGGTGCCCGCTCGGAGAGGACGAACACCATGGGAACACCCGTCGACCACCTGGTCGAGCTGCTGGATCTGGAGCAGATCGAGGTCAACATCTTCCGGGGCCGCAGCCCGGAGGAGTCCCTGCAGCGCACCTTCGGTGGTCAGGTCGCCGGTCAGGCGCTGGTCGCGGCGGGGCGCACGGTCGAGGACGGCCGACCGGTGCACTCGCTGCACGCGTACTTCCTGCGCCCGGGCGTCCCCGGCGTCCCGATCGTCTACCAGGTGGACCGGATCCGCGACGGCCGCTCCTTCACCACCCGCCGGGTGCTCGGCATCCAGCAGGGCCGCAGCATCTTCGCCCTCACCGCCGACTTCCACGTCCCCGAACCCGGCGGCATCGAGCACCAGGTGTCGATGCCGCCCGTCCCGAAACCGGAGGAGCTGCCCAGCGCGCTGGACGAGGTGGGCAGCCGGCTCGGCGAGCTGCCGCCGTTCATCAGCCGCCGCCAGCCGTTCGACATCCGGTACGTCGAGCGGCTGCGCTGGAGCCAGGAGGAGCTGGCCGGCGTCGAGGCGCGCAGCGGCGTCTGGCTGCGCACCAACGGCGCGCTGCCGGACGACCCGCTGATCCACGTGTGCGCGCTCACCTACGCCAGCGACATGACCCTGCTGGACTCCGTCCGGGCCCCGGTCGAGCCGCTCTGGGGCCAGCGCAACTTCGACATGGCCTCGCTGGACCACGCGATGTGGTTCCACCGCCCGTTCCGGGCCGACGACTGGATGCTCTACCAGCAGGAGGCGCCGATCGCGCACGCCGCCCGCGGCCTGGCCCGCGGTCAGATATTCGACCGAGCCGGGCAGCTGCTGGTCTCGGTGGTCCAGGAGGGGTTGTTCCGGCCGTTGCGCGAGCAGTGACGGCCCACCGGCCGCCGGCGCGCCCCGCGCCCCGGCCGAGAGCGGTGACGAGAAGCATGATCATCAGGAGGACCGGCCATGACCGACGCCGACGAATGGAAGCGCTGGACCGACGCCCGCACGGCGGCCGTCAGCACGGCGCACGGCGTGCTCGCGCTCACCGCCACGCACTGGCTCGGCCCGGAGCCGGCCGAGCTGCCCGGCCTCCCCGGCCGCTGGTCGGGTGACGCGGCGGGGATCCGGGTCACCGCCCGGGCCGCCGACGGTCTGCGACCGGTGGGAGGCAACGGTACGGCCGCGGGCGGAGCGGTGCCGGCGGCGGAGGAGCCGCCGATCGACGGGGAGCTGCTGCTGCACCCCGACACCCAGCCCGAGGCGGACCGGCTGCGCTGGCGCGACCTGTTGCTGGTCCCGATCGAACGCGAGGGCGAGCCGGCCCTGCGGGTCTTCGACCCGGCCGCCGATCGGCGCACCGGCTTCGCCGGCATCACGGTCTACCCGTACGCACCGGAGTGGTCCGTGCCGGCGGTCTTCACACCGTTCGAGAACGGCGACCGCACGGTGACCGTGCCGAACGCCGACGGCCGGGACCGCGGCCTGGCGGTGACCGGCCAGATCGCCTTCCGGCTCGCCGGGGAGCCCCACACGCTCATCGTGAGCCGGTCCGGTGACCAGCTCACCGGTGTGATCAGCGACGCGACCAGCGGCACGGACACCTACCGGTTCCGCTTCATCACGCTGCCCGCACCGGACGCCGAGGGCCGGACGGTCCTCGACTTCAACCGGGCCTACCTGCCACCGTGCGCCTTCTCCGAGCACTTCATCTGCCCGTTCCCACCGCCGGGCAACCGGCTGCCGATCGCGGTGCGGGCGGGGGAGAAGGCGGTCCTGCACCGCTGACCCGGCGGAGTCGACGGCCACATTTCCGGGCCCGCTGCTGACACGCGCGAGCGCGGGGGCCACCATAGTCCGTTGTGTCAACCAATCATCCCACCTCTGGCCCGGCCGCCTCCCCTCCCGCGCCTCCCGTCCCCGTCACTCCCGCCCCCGCCTCTCCCACTCCCACCCCCGCCTCCCGCTTTCTCGCGGACCTCACCCCGCTCCGCGAGAACGCCGACTACCGCCGGATCTGGTTCGGCCAGTCCGTCTCCTCGATCGGCCAGCAGATGACCGCCGTGGCGGTCTCCGTCCAGGTCTACGCGCTGACCCACTCCAGCTTCGCCACCGGCGCGGTCGGCCTGTGCTCGCTCGTCCCGCTGATCGTCTTCGGCCTCTACGGCGGCGCGATCGCGGACACCGTGGACCGCCGCAAGCTCGGCCTGATCGGCTCGGCCGGCCTGGCCGTGGTCTCCGCCGTACTGACCACCCAGGCACTGCTCGGCAACGCCCAGGTCGCCGTGCTCTACGCCGCGGTCGCCCTGCAGGGCGGTTTCTTCGCGATCGGCTCGCCGGCCCGGTCGTCGATGATCCCCCGCCTGGTCCCCAGCCACCAGCTGCCCGCCGCCAACGCGCTGAACACCATCAGCATGAACCTCGGCCTGACCGTCGGCCCGATGCTCGGCGGTGTCCTGATCGGCGCCTACGGCGCCCAGGCCGCCTACCTGGTCGACACCGTCGCCTTCGCGGCCACCATCTACGCCATGTGGCGCCTCCCGGCGATGCGCCCCGACGGCTCCGCCGGCCGCAACGGTCGGGCCTCCGTCCTGGACGGCCTGCGCTTCCTGCGCGAGCAGCCCAACCTGCGCACCAGCTTCCTCGCCGACCTCGCCGCGATGATCTTCGGCCTGCCCCGGTCCCTCTTCCCGGCCCTCGCCGCCGGCTTCTACCACGGTGACGCCCGCACGGTCGGCCTGCTGGTCGCCGCCCCCGCGGTGGGCGCGCTGATCGGTGCCCTCTTCTCCGGCTGGATATCCCGGGTCCACCGACACGGCGCCGCCGTCCTGGCCGCCGTCATCGCCTGGGGCCTCTCCATCGCAGGCTTCGGCCTCACCAGCGGCCACCTCTGGCTCGGCCTCGCCCTGCTCGCGGTCGCCGGCTGCTCGGACACCGTCAGCATGATCTTCCGTAACACGATGATGCAGGTCGCCGCCCCCGACGAGATGCGCGGCCGGCTCCAGGGCATCTTCATCGTCGTGGTGGCCGGCGGCCCCCGCCTCGGCGACTTCGAGTCCGGTACCGTCGCCTCCCTCACCACCCCCATGGTCTCGGTGATCTCCGGCGGCCTGGCCTGCGTCGCCGCCGTCCTCCTACTCGCCGCCCGCCGGCCCGCCTTCCTCCGCTACGACGCCCGCCACCCCACCCCGTGACCTGTCCAAGCCTGGCAGCGAGCACCCCCCATCGTGCTGTATTGTTTTCCACGTCACCGGGACACCGGCGACAAGGTCGAGAATCCGGGCCAACTCCCGGAGCCGAGACCACGGGACGTGGCGCAGCTTGGTAGCGCACTTGACTGGGGGTCAAGGGGTCGCAGGTTCAAATCCTGTCGTCCCGACAGTAGTCGGAAAGGCCGTTGGCCGGGAGAAATCCCAGGTCAGCGGCCTTTTGCATGACGCGGTGTCAGATTCAACAAACAGTTGTTCGCATACGGTTGGGGACCAGTTGGGGACCAAGTGGTCTCGAAGTGGTCGCATCCGGGGACCAAGGGGCCTCTCAATGGGCATTTTGTGCCTCGAAATTGACTACCCACAGTGACCGAGACCGAATCGTGACCAACGATTTCCCGACACCCCATGACGCAATCTGGCCATATTTTCCGGCAGTTGAGCGACTGCTCCCGAATCTGTCAAGACGTCAGCTGATTTCGTGACCTCGCGCCCGAGGCGTCGCCTGGCTCCTCCCGGACGCCTCCGCAGGCCCGCTCGGGGACCTGCCTGCGACCCGTGATGATCTACGCACAGTGACCATCGCCGTGACGGCGCGAGTGGGAGAATCGGCCGACGACCACGAGCGCGCGGAGGCCGCGGGGTGCTGGCAGGCGAGTTCCGACACAAGGGAGCAGGCCCACTGCTGGGCGCCCGACGGCCCGGCGAGCTGGGGCCTTTCGGACCGTACGGATCGGGCGACCGGGCCGACTCGGCGACCGGTCGCCGCTCCGAGCCCGGCGAGCAGGAGGACGGGACCGCAGATGCCGAGTCATGACCCGACCGACGGGCCGGCGCCGCACGGCGCCGAACCCGGCGACGCGGCACCGCTCGGGCCGTGGGCCGGGGCGCGGTCACGGCCTGGCGCGGCAAGACCGGCAATCTCTGGCACGCCGACCCGAACTGCCACATCCTGCGCAGCCGAGCGATGGAGGAGATCTTCGTCCAGCCCGCCGAGGGCGCCCTGGGCGACCGCAAGCTGCCGGAGAACCTGCACTGCCCGCCGCCGGGCCCGCTGCGGGACTACCTCATCGCGGCCCGGAAACTGGAGAAGTACGAGTGCGCGACCGAGATCGGGCACGAGCAACTCGCCGACGGCCAGCTGCCGGTGATCGCCTTCGGCGCGCTGATGGCCCGGAGCGACGTGATCAACGCACTGGAGAGCGATCCGCTGGAGTCCTCGTGGCGCTCGGCCCGCCGACGCCGCGACGAACTGGTCGATCAGGCCCGCCCCCTGCTTGACGAGCGCTTCCCGCTGTTGCTGGCCGCCCAGTGGGTGCTCACCGGCAAGACCGCGTGCCAGTACCAGCACCGCTACACCGACTTCGCCGACGCCGTCATCGACGCGTTCGAGAACGAGGGCCTCTCCTTCTTCGGCCTCTACGACTACGTCACCAAGGATCTGATCCGCGCTGGGTGCAGGACATCGCAGCTGGCCACACCCCCGAGGTCGGTGAGGGCCGGCCACAAGAAGTAGGGGCCGGTTAGACCCGGCGCGGGCGGCTGGTCCACCAGGTGGTCCGCGATCAGCGAACGCCAGCGGGGCAAGGCCCGACGTTGATGACGTCGGGCACGACGCAGTAGCCGTCCCGATGAAATGCCGTGATGAGAGAACGAGTTGTCGTCTCCATCCCGCATTGGAAGCGGCAGCGGGCTGGGGTGGGCAACAGGATTTCCGGGCCCGGTGGTCAGACAGGCGCGGGGCCCCGCCCCCGCAACACCGGGCTCGCCGCCGCCGCCAGTTGACACGCAACCGGCTCTTGACGGATCCCGCATGTCGTCTCGTGTTGCCTCCTACGCCGAGTCCGTTGCCCAGTGGTGCGCCAACGCCAAGGCTGGGGGTGGACGACGGTTTCGACACCGACCACGTGGTGGCCAGGCCGACCAGCAAGTCCGTCCCCTCACCACGCTGGGCACCCGCGGAGGGGTTCGGCGCCCTGGATGGATCGGCTAAGAGCACGCGATGTGTCTGGCCCGAGACCGCGACAGGAATCCCGCAGCACATGCAAGAGGAGGCTCGCACATGACGGATCTTGAACTGATCTCCGAAGTGAGTGAACGCGGATACGCCGTCATCTCGGCGCCCACGACGGAAGACCCGTTCGACGCGCACAGGAGCGTCGCCCGATCGCTGGGTCTGTCCGACGCCTACACGCCGGTCCTTTATCAGGACCCGGAGGTCTGTGACGTGGTAGGCCAAGTGGGAGCGTACAACGAGATTCCCCGGGACAGCTCCTCGGTGTTGCCGTGGTCCGAGATGCCGGGGCAGCAGTTCCACGTGGACGGCCTGCTGGAGCCGCTCGGTGGGATCAAGACGACCGTTCTGCACTGCCTGGAGCAGGCGCACATCGGCGGCGAGACGGAACTGTTCTTCTGCTGCGAGGCTTTCCTGAATCTGTCGGCGGCCGATGAGGACGCGGCGATGAGCCTGCTGCACGCTACGGCGTTGACGCGGTTCGCGACCATCGCCGTGTCGGACCCCACCCGCCTTCGCGCCACTGGGCCGGCCTTCGGTCGGGTCGACGGGGAGATGGTCACCCGCTTCTCGGATGGGACGACTGAGCTATGGAACACTGCGGGTAACCCGGCTTTGCAGCGGGCGCTCGACTACCTGCGCGGGCCGGCACACGAAGCGCATTCCGCTCGCGTCCGTCTCGCACCGGGCGAGATGCTGATCTTCCGGAACGACCGGGTGTCGCACCGTGGCTGCGCCTACCAGAACGGCGTTCGGCCGCGCCGGCTCACCCGTTCCATGTACAGCAGTGCGCCGTACCACCGGATGCTGGACAGGTAGAGCCACGCCCAGCGCCAACACGGTTCGGACGGCCGGCGCGATTCCGAGAACAGGCGTTCAGCCGGAGTCGCGCCGACTGTCCAGGCGCACATCTCATCCGATCGGCCGGGCTCGCGACCTGGCCGAGTACGCGGGAGAACCGTCTGGAGAGTCGGCGCCGTCAGCCCGAAGGGGGCGACCGCTTGAGGTCAGGCCGAGATGCTGAGGAACTCGGCGACGGTCGGGACGTGCCGGTGCCGACCCAACCGTGTGCGCAGGTCGGCGAGTGTGCTGGTAGAGCGAGCTGAGTCGACACCGCCCATCGCGTCGATGACGTGGTGCCCGATGGCGACGGCGGCGTCGAGTTCACCGAGCGCCAGATGGGCCTCCGCGCGTCGGGCCTGGTATATGACGGCGCCGCGGATCTCGCGTTCGGTGTCGTACGGGTCTTCCTGGGTGGCGGCGGCTGTGAAGTGGTCGAGGGCCTTTCGAGGCTCGCCCAGGCTGAGCGCCGAGCTCGCGGCGACTTGGTGGATCTCGCCCCGTGACAGCCAGTACAGGGCGGGCCGGTCGGCCTCGATCGCCTCTGCGCTTTCGTATGCGGCGAGCGCGTCGTCGATGTGGGCGTAGGCAGCGGTGCTCTCGCCGGCCTTGGAGTGGGCTCGGGCCGCGCGGGCGTGGAGCATGGCCCGTACGCGGGGCGAGGAGATCTTCTTCCGGTCGGACATCGCCGCGTCGATCAGGTCGAGTGCGCCCCGAGGATCGCTCTTCTCGGCGTTGTAGCGGAGATTCGCCCAGAATCCGAGCACGAGGGCGCCCAGAGTCGGGTCCTGGGCGGTGGCGGCGGCGCGCAGGGCGGTGACGAAGTGCCGCTCGGCGGCGGCGTGCCGGCCCTCGTCGTAGGCGCACCATCCGGCCAGCCGGGACGCCTCGGCCGCGGCGGCGAACAGCTGTCGGCCGGTCTCCTCGGTGTAGGTGGCGTTCTTGATCCGGTCCCGGATCATCTGCAGTTCGAAGACAGCGCCCTGGTAGACTTGTTCGGATCCCACGGTGTCGTCGAGATGCCGAAGCGCGTCCAGACGAAGTTCGAAGAGCTGGGCGTCGCTTGTGCCGACTCGGCGGCCCGTGGTGGGGAGGGTGAGCGAGGGGTCGGCGGTGGCCCACTGGGCGAGGATCGCCCCGAGCGCGCCGGTGGACGTGATGAGGAAGGCGCGCCGGTCCACGTGACCTCCTAGGTCAGTCAGTGAGAGGACCGTACCCGCTGCCGTCCAGGGCGACTCCAGGACGATGCCATCGTCGTGAAGCGCCAGGTACAGGAAGTCCGGCCAGCCGTACCGGTCGACGTCTGCGAGGTCGATGCCGTGGTAGCGGGCCATGGCCAGCAGCGCGGGCCTTTCGGGAGTTACGCCCTTACGTGTCCACCGTGTGAGCTTCTCTCGGCGCACGGCCATCGCTCCGAAGCCCAGTTCCTGGTGCGCCTGGTCGATCCGGGTGAGGTAGCGCGTGGCACTGAGGCCGTCGCGGACCAGCAACGTGGTGAGCGGATGGATGGCCTGCCCGACCTCGACCGCCTTGGCCACGATGTCCTCCCTGCAGTGGTGTCAGCTCCAGCTTTGACGACTCGTCACCACGGATCAAGCCCGTCGTGTCGGAAGGCAACACGGAGCAACATGAGGCAGCACGAGGCAACGCGCGGCGGCTTCCGTCACCGCCCCGTGCGGGCGGACAGTAGCGATCCCGCCGGCGTTCCGGCCCCGATCGAGCCGCAGCGAACGGAAGACGCGCGGCCGGGCGGCCCCGCCACCTACGGCCCCAACGGCGCTCCGCAGCACTGACCTTGCCGCACGCCCGGCCCCACCCGGCGGAATCCCGGCGGTCCCGGTTCCCGACAACGGAGGTACTGACATGAACTCCACGGCCCGTAGCAAGGGCCCGGCTGAAGCCCCCGAGGACGGCGCAGCCGCGAACCTGGGCCACGGCAGCGTCCAGGGCAGCCCGCTCCTGGTGTTCTCCGAATCTGTCATCCGGCACGACGGAGCCGCTGGCACCCGCGGCTTCGTGGTGGCCCCGGTGCGTCAACTGCACAGTCCCCAGCCTTCGGGTAGCGGGCCCCACATCCTTATCGCCCACGATCTGACGCCCGCAGACACCTCCGCCCTGGACCTCACCCAGGTCTCAGCATTCTGCACTGTCGCCGGAGGCCCCACCTCCCACGCCGTACAGGTCGCCTACAGCCTCGGCATCCCGACGATCGTCGCAGCCGGCGACCGGGTCCTGACCGTCCCGGACGGGACGATGTGCGCCCTCGACGGCGACACCGGCACCCTCTACAGCGAGCTCACGGAGAGCGACCTGGCCGCCGCGACCGCCCACCGCGACCGGCGCGCGACCCGGCCGCGAGCGCGGGCCAACGGGGGAGGCACGCCGGTCACCCTCACTGGCACGATCACGCGGCCCTTGCAGGCCGCCGAACTCCGAGCGGCCGGCGCCGACGGCCTCGGCCTGCTCGCCACTGAGCTGCTGTTCCTCGGCCGTGAACAGGACCTCACCGACGAGGAGCAGCACTACCGGGCCTACCGTGAGATCGCTCGCGCCGTCGGCGGCGCTCCCGTGACCCTTCGAACGCTGGACATCGGCGGAGACAAGGACATGCCCGCACTTGGGCTGCCCCGCGAGGACAATCCGTTCCTCGGAGTGCGCGGCGTTCGCCTGAGCCTGCGCCGACCGGACCTGTTCCTACCTCAGTTGCGGGCCGCCTACCGGGTCGCCCGCGACGAAGGTGCCCAACTGCGCCTGATGTTCCCGATGGTCACCCACGTCGAGGAATTCCTCCAGGCCGCCGAGGCCGCCCGCGAGGTGCAGGCCGAACTCGACGCCCCCGTTCTGCCCCTGGGCGTGATGGTCGAGGTCCCGGCCTGCGCCCTGGCCGTCGACCAGTTCGCCGGGCACGTCGACTTCCTGAGCATCGGCACGAACGACCTCGCCCAATACCTCACGGCAATGTCGCGTACCAGCGCGGACCTCGCCCGCAACATCGACCCGCTGCACGTAGCCGTCACCCGCACCGTGCGGGAGGTGGCCCAGGCGGGCACCGACCACGGCATCCCCGTGTCCGCGTGCGGAGGACTGGCGGGCGACCCGGCGGGCGCCGTCGTCCTGACCGCCCTGGGAGTCACCGCTCTCACCGTCGCCCTGCCGTACCTGCCCGAGGTGCGCGACACCCTCGGCCGGATGGACGCCGCCGCCCTGGCGACGATCCGCGACCACGCCCTCGACACCGGCGGCAGCCGGCACCTGCGGGACCTGGTCACCGAACTGCTCGACCTCTGAGCAGACCACCACCAACCCGCCCAGTCTCACTCCTGATGGGCCGCCACACCCGTGGCGGCCCGGGAAGGCACCACCATGCCCTCACCTGCACCGCGGCCGATCAGCGTCCTGCTGGTCGGCGGCTGCGGCCACTGGGCCGCGGCCGAGAACCACATCCCGGCCATCCTCGCCCTCGAGAAGAACGCCACCCCCGTTCGTGTGGCCGCCATCTGCGACCCCCGCGACCCTTACAGCCCGGCGCTCCTGGCGCACATGCCCGACCTCGACACCCTCGTGCAGCGGGACAAGCCCGCGTGGATCAAGCCCCGCCCGGGCGAGACGCCCGACCGGCTCGAGCAACAACTGCAGCAGGCCTACCAGGAACACCGCTTCGACGCGGTCATTGTCGCCTGCGACCCCGTCGCCCACTACCCCTACCTCAAGTGGGCCACCGACCAGGGCATCCACGTCCTATGCGACAAGCCGATCGTCTGCGTCGAGGACGCCGCCTGGAACCCCGAGCACGCCGCCGAGATCCACCACCGCTTCGACACACTGCTCCGTGCCCACCGCGACCGGCCCGGCCACCTCTTCGCGGTACCCCTGCGGCGACGCGCCAACGACGCCTTCCTGCACGTCGGCGAGCTGATCCGCGAAATCCACGACGACCACAAGCAGTCCCTGACCATGGGCCGCATCGACGTCGCCGGCGGCCACTTTCGCCTCCCCGAGGAGTACGCGCTCGGCAACGCCCACGGTTACACCCACGGCGTCGGGGCGCTCAGCTTCAGCAGCTACCACTACCTCGACGAGCTGACCCGCTACCTCCTGCTCGCCCCCGGCCAGATCAGCGCACTGCGCCTGACTCTGCAGTACGTCCGCCGTGTCGGCGACCAGCTGTCGACCGGACAGAACGATGCCCTCGCCGCTCTCCTGCGCCCCCGCTCCGAGGTCGGTATGCCGGCCGCGGACCTCGCCGAGCGAGTCCTCCTGGCCGAGATGGACTTCGGCTTCACCGTGGACCTCCTCGACTCCCAGCAGCGGTCCCACGGCGTCCTCACCTACACCTTCACCTCCAACTCCCTCTCCAACCGCACCGTCGGCACGCTGGCCCATGACTTCCAGGACGACGTCGCGTTTCGCGAGAAGGGCCGTATGTCGCAGTACGTCATCGACCTGCATCAGGGCAGCCTCCAGCACGTGCGGCTGACCAAGAACGACGCGGTCGGCGAGACGTACACCATCCGCGTCGAGCACCGGCGCAATCCGCTCATCGGCGGCAGCGGCCGGCTGGAGACCGTCTACGAGAACGCCCACACCAGCAGCGCCGTCACCCCCCGCGACATCACCGCCGCTTTCCTCGCCCTGGCCGCCGGCGGAACCGCCAGCACGGACGTCACCGACAAGATCGCCTTCCTCGACGGCCAGACCCTCACCCACCGGGTCTTTGCCGCCATGTACCAGTTGATCGCCACCAACCACCACGACGCGATCCCGTGCCCGTCCATCCTCGTCGACCTGCCCTGACCCACGGCGCACCACAGACAAGGGCGCAGCACATGTAGCCATACCCAGATCCCCTGGGTGCACCGATCTTACGAATGATCAGTTTCAACCCACTAAGAAAGGTAGGGCCGCACATGAACCGCCTCGTCCCTGTCGATCACGGCCTCATCTTCTACCCCCGCGGCGGATCCGCCCTCGTCGCGAAGGGCCTCACGGAACACCTGCGCGCCCAGGGCCGCCCCGCCCGGGTCTTCGCCGGATCCCTAGGCGAGCCCGGCGACTACTCCCACGCGCCCACCTTCTACGACCCGGCCCACCTGCTCGCCTCCGACTACAACCTCGCCGCGACCACCTACGGCACCGGGCTGGACCCCCTGGAGATGCCCGTTCCCCTGCACCCCTCCTACGAGGACCGCCCCGGCGTGCCGGACCGGGTCTTCGCCGCGGTCTCCCCCCGCACCAACGCGCATCTCGAGGACTACTGGACCCACCAGTTCGCCGACCACGGCGCCGGCGAGGGCGGTCTGCTCCACCTGCACCACCTCACCCCGCAACACACCGCTGCCCGCCGCCTCGAACGCACCGTCGTGACGACCCTCCACGGTACCGACCTGAAGTTCCTCCAGGGCGCGCTGGACCGTGTCCGCCGGGCCACCGACACCGGCCTGACCATCGCCGAACTCGCCCAGCGCGAAGAGACGGCCGGCGACAGCACCGAGAACCTGCCAGACGAGCGCTGGCGCAGCTGGGCCCATGCCGAGTATTGGATCCAGACCCTGCGGGAATACGCGCAGAGCAGCGAGCACATCGTCACCGTCTCGGAGCAGGACCGCGCCCTCGCTCACGAGCTGCTCCACATCCCCGAAGGCCGGCTCGAGGCCATCCCGAACGGGGTCGACGTCAACCTGTTCCGGCCCTGCCACGCCCTCGACGACACCGGCAAGCGCAGCCTCCTGCACCGCTGGCTGGTCGAGGACCCGCAGGGCTGGCTACCCGGCCGCAGTCCCGGCACGATCACCTATACCAACTCCGACGTGGACCGCATGCTGCGCGATGATGCCGGCAACCGGCGTCCCCTGCTGCTGTGGATGGGCCGCTTCCTGGGCTTCAAGCGCCTGGACCTGCTACTCCACGTCTTCGCCTCCATCGGGGAGAGCGCGCCGGTGCGCCCAGCCCTTCTGGTGCTGGGCGGTTTCCCGGGCGAGTGGGAAGGCGAGCACCCGCACACCCTGGCCGACCGCCTGGGCATCGGTAATGACGTGTACTTCGCGGGATGGCGACCGCACGGCGACCTGATCGATGGCCTCAACGCCAGCGACCTGTTCGTGACGCCCTCCGTGGGCGAGCCGTTCGGGCTGGTCTGCCTGGAGGCGATGGCCTCAGCCACTCCGGTCGTCGCGACCGCCAGCGGCGGCCCGCTCGCCACTATCCGGCCGGACGGTCCCCGGCCCACCGGGTGGCTCACCGTCCCGGGCGATGCCAAGGACCTGCACGCCACCCTGCTGGACGCTCTTACCCGTCCCGGGGAGATCGAACGGCGCGGACGTCACGCCCGTGACTTCGTCGTCCGGCACTACAGCTGGCGGACCATCACCGACCGGTACGCCCACATGTACGACAGGGTGCTGGCGAGCGTCCGCGCATAGCGACCACCAACCTCATGGCCGACTGGGTACGGCGGACCGGTTCGAACGGCCGGAGGTTCTGCGCGAGAGCGTGTGTGACTGGGATCGCTGCGCGGCCAGCTCCACCGTTCCGTTCGACGAGGAGGACGACCGCCTGGCAGCCCCTACGCGGGGGCGAACGCGATGGCCGGGGTAGCGACACCCGCTGCCCCGGCCATCGCCTTTCGGATCAGGCAGAACCGCGGACGGTCGTGCGGCCCACACTCATGTAGGTGAGGCCGAGTGAGGCCATGCGCTGCGGGTCGAGGAGGTTGCGTCCGTCGAAGATCAGGGGACGCGCCATGAGGGCCGCGGCCTGATCCCAGGCGACGCCCTGGAGCTCTGGCCATTCCGTCACGATGATCGCCGCGTCGGCGCCGGTCATCGCTTCCAACGGGGTGGCACAGCGTGTGGTCGACGCCCAGGGCGCGGAGTCGAGCTGGCGGACCAGCGGATCCCAGCAGCGGACCGTCGCGCCCTCGGAGAGGAGCCGGGAGGCGATGATCGTGCTCGGGGCCTCGCGAACGTCGTCCGTTCCGGGCTTGAAGGCGACGCCGAGCAGGGCGACGGTCCGGTTATGGAAGGCGCCGCCCAGCTCGTCCTTCAGCCGCTGGATCGCGCGCCGTGGCTGCAGGTCGTTCACCTCGATGACGGAGGTGAGCAGCTGGAAGGAGTAGCCGGCGTTGCCGGCCAGGGCCCGCAGCGCTCGGGAGTCCTTGGGGAAGCAGGAGCCGCCCCATCCGACGCCGGGCCGCATGAAGTGCGGCCCGAGCCGGTGGTCGAGCCCGACCGCGCGGACCACGTGTTCGACGTCGGCGCCGGTGGCCTCGCAGATCGTCGCGATCTCGTTGGTGAAGCTGATCTTCGTGGCCAGCAGCGCGTTGGCGGCCAGCTTCACCATCTCCGCCGAGCGGACGTCCATCTCGGTGATCGGGCCGTCCACGCCTTCGTGCAGCTGGGCGACCAACTTGGCCGTCTCGGGATCGTCGGCGCCGATCACCACCCGGTCAGGGTGCATAAAGTCCCGCACGGCCTGGCCCTCGGCGGTGAACTCCGGGTTCGACGCGTACCCCACATGCTGGAGACCGGCGCGGTCCATTGCGGCCCTGACCCTGGCGCCGGTGCCCACGGGCACCGTGCTCTTGACCACCACCGCCGCCAGATGACGAGCATCCCGCAGGGTCTCGATCACCTGCCAGATCCTGGACAGGTCGGCATCCCCGGAGGGCGTCGACGGGGTGTCCACGCACACGTACACGACGTCGGCGTCGCGAACGGCCTCTTCCGCGTCCAAGGTGAACGTCAGGCGGCCGGCGTTCTCCGCGATCAGCGACGCCAGCCCGTCCTCATGGATAGGAACCCCGCCGCTCTGGAGGAGCTCGACGCGCTCCTGCTGGATGTCGCGAACGACGACGTCATGCCCCAGTTTCGCGAAGCAGGCGCCCGTCACGAGGCCGATGTAGCCCGCACCGAAAACCGCGATTCGACGTTGTCCCAGCATCGGTTCGTTCACCTTTCCGGCCTCGAGGCGCCTTGCCTGTCACCTGCATCTGACCCTAGAGCATGCCGCAGGCTGCGTCCGTGGGATGACGAGCTGGCCACCCGCCACGTCGGGCGGAGGCCCTGCCGCCGACATCCGGCCAACCCGGAGCCGCCGCCTACTTGCCCTTGCGCTGGCGCTTGGGCTGGACCCCGCTTGCCGACCGTGCGCACCGGGGCTTCGGCGCCTGGGTAAGCGTGGCCGTGGCAGCCTGCAGCACAGTGAGGAGCTTGGCCTTGAGTTCCTCAGCCTGCTTTGGGGTGGTGGCGTCGGCGGGCGTTTCCAGCAGGTGCATCTTGAGGACGGCCAGCATGTCCCACTCCCAGGGGCCCCGCTGTCGCGGGCCGGGGATCAGTCGGACATAGTCCTCGTTGTACAGGTCGGCGAGCAACGCAAGCGCGTCAGCGTCGCTGACCTCGTTGATCTGCTCGCGCTCCGGCGCGCCGGTGGCTACGCTCTCCGCGCCGCGTACCTCCTTCAACAGGGCCAGCCGCAGGTTCTGCTGCATCGCCACGCGCCCGCCCGCGCCGTTGGCAATCCACGCCGCCGCCGCTGCGGCGAGCATGACGGATCGCGAACGGCCGCTGGGAGGCTCGTCTCGGCTGCGTGGGTTAGCGGCGGAATCCGCGTTTCGGGTCGCGTGCTTCGACGTTGTCGAACGGCTTGAACCATGCGGCCGGCCGCATGTCACCGATGCCCATGGCCTGGTTGGCGGTGTCGTCGGGGTCCTCGATGCCGTCCAGGTGCGGGCTGAAGAGCATGAGGATGTCGGTGTCCTGGAAGAGGATGTCGGTGCAGGCGTCCCAGTCGTAGTCGTCGGCGTGACGGGGCAGCCCCTGATGGCTGGCGGTCTCCTCCGTGAGTTCTCGGGTTGAGGGTGCGTCGGCGAGGGCGAGGTGGAGGGCCATTTCCTCGGCGGGGCAGGTCGGTTCGGGTGACTGCCCTGATTCGAGGTCGTTGGCGAGGTCGTCGCAGGCGCGAGCGAAGCAGCGGCGCCACTGGTGGTCCTGCTTCCAGGTCAGATGCGGAAGTCGGCCGAAGACTCCCCAGTTTCCGTCCTCATCGTTGTGCAGGGCGTCGTCGCCGAGTTCATCAGCGTCGTCGTACGCCTGGTCGGAGAGGACCGAAAGCGCTGAGTGAAGGATCGCTGCGGTGCGTGGCGTCAGCTGCCAGTGCTCCTCTTCCTCCTCAGCGCCGCTGGGACCGGTGAGCGGGAACAGGGCGGCGTAGTCGGGCAACTTCTCGGCAGCGGTGGCGGATTCGGGGCCCGGCCGGGTGGAGGACGCTCGGTAGCCGGCACCGAAGTCGGCGGTCACGGGAGTGGTGCTCCAGTCGGCGACCTCGTCGCCGGCAGCCGGGTCCAGCATGCTGCCGATGGCGCTGTCGGCCAGTTCGTCTGTTCCAGGGATGAAGGCTGTACTGGTGACGAGGTGCATCAGAGCACCGGTGAGATCGCGAGGATCGTCGTCGGACAACTCGTCCGCGGGCAGCGGCTCCCAGCCGTCGTCTTCGGCTTCGACCAGGACAGCGTCCGGATCGGTGATATGAAACTCCTTGAGGTGAATGACCCGAACGACGCTACCGGGGAGGTCGGCGAGCCGGCGGTCACGAGTGAGGTCGCCCTCCTGCGATTCCTCCTGCTCGTCGTCGGCGGGCTCCTGCGCGAGCGGCTGTGGTGAGGTGCCCGCATAGGCGTGGGGGCCGCTCGGCCACCAACCCTGCAGAGCTTGCTGGAAGGCGAGGCGCAGGGCCTGGGCCTCGGCGGCAGGCAGCGCGGTAGCGGCCTTGGCGAGCCGCGCATCAAGCTCCGGGCTGGCACCGCGAATGGCGGCGCGCAGGACCTCGGCCACAAGCTCGGCTTGCCCCGCCTGATCGCAGGACAGGACGTGCTGGGCGGCCGGAGGCGTGTCCGGCACAGCGGTGACGACGAGCACGCGGCTCAGACGCTTCTGGTGCTCGCAGACGAACTCTTGAATGGCGGCCTTGGCAGGGGAGGAGGACATGAACTCTCCGGTCGGGGGGCTGGACGCTCTACGTGGTGGCCCACGGGAGGACGGTACTTGGCAGTGAGTGCTGTGTGGTGCTGCCGAGTGGGTCGGCGGCACCACAGGTGCTTCGCGGTGATCCGGGTGCCCGCTCGGTACCCTTCCGCGCGGGCCGCTGGAAACGGGTCAGGAGGTCAGGGCGAGTTGGCGGATCTGCTCGACCTCGACCTTGGGGCCGGGCAGTCCGCAGGTGGCGTTGATGTAGGCGGTGAGCTGGTCGCCGGCGCGCTGGATGGAGCGCAGGTCGGGGTGGAGGTAGCGCTGGGTGGTGGTCAACTGGCCGTGTCCGGCGATGCGCATGAGCACGTGAGGCGGGACCCCGGCGTCGGCGAACCAGGTCAGCGCGGTGTGGCGCAGGTCGTGGCGGCGCAGGTACTCGTAGCCGAGGCTGACGACGACGTCATCCCAATGAGTGGCGTCGCGCAGGATGGCGGTGGTGACCCGACCGCCGCGCGGGCCGGTGAACAGCCGGGCATCCGGCCTGCCGCCCACGCGGGAGATCCGCCAGGCGATGTTCGGGCGTAGCTCGGGGATGATGGGGACGAGGCGGCTGCGCTTGCCCTTGGTGCCCTTGTCGATCAGGCCGCCGGGGGCGGTGGTGGTCTGTCGGCAGACCCTCCAGATCCAGTTGTTGGTGTCGATGTCGCCGGCGCGTACGCCGGAGACCTCGCCGATACGGGCTCCGGTGCCGCCGGCGAAGCGGACGATGTCGCCCCAGCCGTCGTAGTTGTTGAACGAGGCGGCGACCAGGGCGTCGGCGATCCGGTTGAGGGCGTCCCAGTCGCGCAAGGCGAGTCCGCGAGGGTTGTCCTCCTCGTCCTCGGCCTTCTTGATCAGTTGCTGCCAGCCGTACAGGCGGGCGGGGTTGTTCTCGATGATCCCGTCGCGGATCGCCTGCTCCATGATGCGAACCCACACGGCTAGGGTGCTCTTGAGGGTGGAGACGCCCGTGCCGTCGGCGATCCAGCTGTTCAAGGCGCGGTCGGCGATGCCGGCCGTGATACCGGCGACTTGCAGATGGCCGACGGCGGGCTTCACGCGAAGGCGCCAGCCGGCCAGGTATGGGACGTGGGTCTTGAGTTCGAGGCCGCGCAGGGCGAGGTCCATGACGGAGTCGCCGTACTCGCCGAGTTCTGCGGTGGCGAGTTCGACGGTGACGCCGCGGCTGGCGGCCTTGGCGACTCGGTCGAGCCAGCCCTGGGCTTCTTCCTCGGTAAGGAACATGGTGGAGCGCGAAGGGCGCTTGCCCCTGTCGGCCGGGTCCACCCAGCGCACGCGGGCGCGGTACGGGGTGGGCCGGTCGGGACGGTACTCGATGTCGGTGGAGATCTTGATGCCGATCGGTGCGTCGATCTGCTTGGGTGACGTCATCAGGCGGCCACCCCCGGCACGACACGGTGGCTGACCAGGTAGTCCAGCAGGTCCTGGTGACGGTAGGAGACGCGGGAGCCGATGCGGACGTAGGCCGGGCCCTGCGGCGGGCTTTGGGTACGCCAGCGGCGGAGGGTGCCCACGGTCACCTTGAGGATCTTGGCGGCTTCCTCACCGGTGTACAGCAGGGCAGGGGTGCCCGCGTCCGCGCAGATGCACACGGAGGCGGCCGGCGGGGTACGGGGAGTGCGGACCGTGTGGACGGTGGCTGATGCGGTCGATGTCGGGGCGTGGGGCATGATGGTGCGTGCCTTCTCCAGTTGATGGCTGTGGAGGGCGGGTCTCCGAGACGGACGGATGCTGGCAGGCGAAGACCGTCTCGGGGGCCGCTGATACGGGGCTGCGCCCGGTTGTGTAGTTGGTGAGGGTCAGGCTGGTTCGGGGTCGATGAACGCCAGGGCCGGGGGCAGCGGAGGCGGGGTCAAGCCCTGTTTGCGCAGTGCGCGGCGGGTGGTGAGCAGGTCCGTGCGGTCGTTGTGGGCGACCTCCTCCAACTGGGAGGCCGCGATGTTGGCTCGCTCGTAGTCCTCCGGGGCGGCCATCTGGGCGTCCCGGCGCCGCTCGCCGGCCAGCTGGCTGGACAGCGATGCGGTGCGCACGAGCCGGTCGTGGCGCCGGAAGGTGTCGAGAGCGGCCTGCGGCGATCCCGCAGCAGGGGCCTCACGGGCGGGATCGCGGCTCTCGCCCGTGAACCAGGCCACAGCCTCCCACGGCGAGGTCTCCATCTGCGGTGCTGGCCGCGTGGTCGGAGATGGCCCGAGCGGGAAGACCAGCGTGACCGGCGGCATCTCCAGTGCCCTCGCCAGGACGAGGAGTTCGGCCAGGGTGGGGCCGTTGCGGAGGCCAGACTCCACTTTGGAGATGACTTGTCGACTGATCGGATGTCCCAGCTCGGCGCAGCGCTTGGCGAGTGCCTCGGCGCTCAGTCCGAGAGCCGCGCGTTGGCGCTTGATCTCGGCGGCGATGCTCGCATCCAGGGCCTCAGCCCATTCTCTCTGTTCCACATGAGAACAGTATCGCATGTCTACCGATCTCCATCGGAGCACATGGCAGGATGTTCTCCGAAAGGGAACACCAATCACGAGTCCTTGGGAGTACGTCATGGCACAGAGCAGCACCAGCCGGATGCGACGCGGGATGACCGTTGCCCAGCTGATCGAACTCCCGACCGTGGTCGACCTCGATACTGCGAACCGAGCACTCGGTCTCGGCCGTAGCACCGGGTATGCACTGGCCCGCCGTGGCGCCTACCCCGTCCCTCTGCTGCGGGATGGTCGCGTCTACCGTGTCTCCAGCGCTGCGGTGGCGCTGAAGCTGGGCTTGGTCATTCCCGATCGCAGCATGCCGCACGCTGTGGCACGTCCGGCTGCAGCCTGACCTCGACCCTGGAGAAGTGCGCCCCGCGATCCTCGGCCTTCAGGTCGGAGGCAGTGAACTCACTACGCTTCACCAGCATCGGCGCCGGGCTACCGGCATGACCGCCGGCCCGGCGCCGATAGTTACCCACGTGGGTGGAGTCCAGGGTCGGGGCAGTCCTTCGAGCCGGTGCGGCACGCACGGCCCGTGTGTCTGGCTCCTGTGGGTGGAGCGTCATGCCCAGAACCAGGGGGTCAGCGCGGGCTGGCCGGGGTGTCGAGTGGCCACTCGTCCAGCCACCGGCGCCAGGTGGTGATGGCCAGGCATGGTGATGCCGCGGCTCGTGGCGAGTGAGGCGACCTCGGCGTCCCCGACACCGTGCGTGACGACGGTCCGATCCTGCAAGCGGCGTCGAACGGGAAGGAACTGCTGGCGGCGAAGGGCACCACCCGCAGGCGGAAGCTGTAGCCGGCGGCCCTCGGATCGTCGACCAGGTAAGTCGTCCAGACGCCCGCACCTGTCGCGCTAGCCTTCTTCTGCCCATGCTGAGGGCGGGCTGATATCGGTGGCGTACGCGCTTGCGGAGGTACCTGCCGTGGGACCTGCTGAGTGCGGTCTTGCAGCCAAGGGGAAGCGGGACTGCGGGGTGCACGAGTGGTACAACCCGGATAATGTCACTGCCCGGTGCTACCACTGCGAGGCCGGAGAACAGCCTTCCGCCAGTGGACCGCGACCTTCGCGCCGACGACCCTGCCCGGCCAGGTGGCGGTCGGCCGGGTTCGGGCTCCGGGTCGATGCTCATCATCGCCATACGAGATGGCCGCTCCCACCCACACATGCCGCGCTGGGCGGTACTCTGCGGGCAGTCCATCCACGGTAGGAGAGGGCAAGCGGTGGAGGGTTACTGGCACGGGCTGCATGAGCTGCCCGGCGGCGAGATCGATACCGACGCGCTGCAGGCACTCAGCCGCCCCTGCGGTCTGGCCGATGTCGCCAGCGTCCTGTCGGCGTGATGTCCGGCCCCCCGATCCCGCCGAGCGGCTACAGCGCAGAGGACGGGCTGTTCGGTCAGCTGGCCGCCGCCGATGACGGGCGGGAGCAGTGCCGCGAGTGGGCGCAGTACCTGACGGCTTGGGCGGAGCAGCGCATCGGCGCGGTGCCCGGCCGCGAGGAGGTGGTGCGGCTGCTCGCCGAGGGCCTGCTGCGGTTCGTGGCGCCCCGGCCCGGCAGCCAGCAGCAGGTCAGGGCGTCGCTGGATGAGGTGGCGGGCGCCGTCGGTGACCGTGGTGAGGCGGCACGGCAGGTCGGCCGTGTCCTGGCTTGCCACCGCCAAGCCGTGCCCGAGGGCGCCAGCCCCACCGTCAATGCGCGCCGGCACGCGCTTGCAGAGATGCTGCGCGGGCGGCCCGACCGGGGCGTGCCGGCGGCGCTGGCCGGAAGCCACCTGCTCCAGGGGCGGGCCAACGGCGAGGTGACGGCGGTGGTCTTCGACCACGGCCCTGCAGCGGTCCCGGACGTCCACCTCACCCTGCACCAGGACATCCACGAGTCCACTCGCGCAAGCGGCGGGCGGCACCTGTGGGACGACGCGGTGATCACCTCCGGTGTGACCGCCGTCGGCCCGGGCATCGCCGACCAGCTGTACGAAGGGACCGCCTACGGCACGCTGCTCGCAGCACTGCCCGGCCTGGACGTCATCCCGGTCGAGGTGCCCCTCAGCCGGCTACTCCACAAGCTGCTGGTCGAGGACGTCATCGGCGTTGTCTCCCCCACCCGCTGCGCGCTGCTCTTGGAGCACGGCACACGGAGGCCCGACCGCTCCTGGCAGCCCCTGCTCGCCGAACTCGAAACCGGCCCAGGGCAGTCGGTGTGGGCCGCCGTTGGGCTGCGGGCCTGGATCCAGTGGGCGTGGCTGCGCCACCAGAGCCTGGCCCAACCGGTCGACGACGAGCGGCGGGTGCCGGTCAGCCCGGATGCGGTCCTGCCACGCGCCGGCCAGCTACATGTGGTCGCGCCGGACGGCACCGGGTCCACGGCGCGGATCACGGCCTCGCGGCCGGTCGACTGGCAGCTGCCGGCCTGGCGGCGCCCGCCGTGGGAGCAGCCCGGTACCGCGGGTCAGTAGTCGACGTTGCCGCTGGCCCGGCGGTCAGCACGGTGCGGATCGCGACGGGATTCGCCAAGGCTCAGTCGTTGGCGTGGCGGTGCTGGCATTCTGGTGTGATGCTGACGATTGCCCACCAAGCCGAGGTGTCCGCAACTCACATGGTGTCAGGGCTGCCGGGGTGGCATGAGTGCGCGAGGCCGCACGGCCACGACTATGCGATCACGCTGGAGCTGGTGGTGCCGGAGACCGAGGTCTCCTACGAGGATGCCTCCCAGCGGCTGCGAGTCGCTGCCGGACTGCTGGAGAGGTCTGGCGGGCCGATCCGGATGAGGGAGCTGTGGACGCTCGTTGATCCGCCGGAGCCGAACACCACCACCGCGTGGCTGGCCGGCTGGGTGTACGAATGGACGACCCAGCGGCTCGGCCCGGGGATGGGTGACTACCTGCGGGTGAGGGTCGAGTGCCCGCGCCAGACTCCGGGGCCGGCTGTTCACCGGGGTCGTGCGGTGCCAGCGGACGGCACGATCTCCGACACTGTCGCCGCAGCGACCTGACCTCTGGAGTTACCAGAGGTCAGCGATGGCCGTCACCTCGGCGTTGTTCGTGTCCTAGTACTGCAACCGCATCTGGGGGTTGTGGCCTCGGCGTTTGTAGTGGGAACGGCGGGCTCGGGCCTGACTGCGTCGTCGGAAGCGTGACCAGCGCAGGTGGTGCTCGTTGGTGTGGTGGCGGGGTGTGACGACGAGGTGTCCCATCAAGCGGCGGATCTCCGGGACGCTCAGGGGTATGAGCTCGTTGTCGTCGTCGCTGATGCCCCTTTTGCGGCTTCTTGGGCCCGGACGGCGGTCAGGTAGGCCAGGGCGGCCATGGCCAGGGTGATGTGCCGGTACCAGGCCCGGTAGAGCCGGACCTGGTAGTGGTCCAGGCCGCACTCGTTCTTCGCGACCTGGAACGATTCCTCTATCGCCCAGCGCGCGGCCGCCACCTTGATCAGGTCTTTGAGGCGGGTTGCGACGGGGCCGTAGCAGACGTAGTAGGCGATCTCACCGGGGTCGCTGACGGAGCGGCGGGCCAGGACCCAGTGCCCGAAACCGTTCTCCCACACCGGTCGGATCGCGACACGGGCCCAGTCGTAGATCCGCTCGCCGTGCGCGCCCTTGCCGCCGGACAGGCGTTTCCACGCCTGCCGGGGCAGCGCGGCGATCAGGGTGTCCACCCGGGTATCGGCCCAGCCGGTGGTGGTCACCGTGTCGTTGACCTTGGTGGCCAGCACGTGGGCGACGCGGCGTTCCTCCAGCCAGAGCCGCAGGTGCTTGACCTGGCCGTACGCCTCGTCCGCGGTGACCCACGCGAACGGTATTCCGGCGTCGATCGCGCGTTGCAGCATCCACTTCAGGTGCTCGTTCTTGGTCGCGAACGGCACCTCGTCCGGGATGCCGGCGGCCCGGCAGCGCGCACGGTCGCCGGTCCAGGACTTGGGCAGGTACAGCTCGCGGTCGATCAGCGCGCGGCCCTTGGACGAGGCGTAGGCCAGGAACGTGCCGATCTGGCAATTTTCCGTCCTGCCCGCGGTGCCGGTGTATTGACGCTGAACGCCGGCCGAGCGGATACCCTTCTTCAAGAACCCGGTGTCGTCGCCGATCAGGATCCCGTCCTTGGCCCCGATCGTCTCCACCACGAAGTCGCGCACGTCGTCACGGACGGCGTCCTCGTCCCACTCGGACAGGTTGAGCAGACGCTGGACGCCGTCAGGCCGCAGCTGCCCGACCTGTTCGGACAGCGTCCAGCCGTTTTTCCTCTCCAACGGTGCGAGCAGCCCGGTCAGATAGTCCATTGCCCGCTCGCGAGGCTCCGACCTGCCGAAACGGTGGGCGAACCGGGCATGGAGCCCGGCTATGCCTTCGGACCACGACTCGACCTGCTCAACTGTCAGCTCATCAGCACACAGTCACACCAACGAGCCGAAGCTGTGATCGTTACGCACCTGCGGTTGCAGTACTAGCGGCCCAGTGTGCGGCCCGGCGAGGTGCAACCGCGCTGGCGGCACCGGGTGCTCGCTGGGCTTACTGGTCAACTCCGGTTGCGACTCGTTGAGTTGCTGGGCGGTCTCCGGCCAAGCGTGCTGCCGGGTTCGACCCACGCGAGGACGCTCCACGATGGCTGGCTTCAGTCAGATGTAGTTGCGACCTTGTTGTGATCCACCGCCGAGGGGTCGACGTCGACCACGACCGGAAGATGGTCGGAGGCGGCCCGTGCCTCGGGGGTGCGCACCGTCCGGTGGGAGCGCAGAGCGGGCAGCATGTGGCGGGTGACGCGCCAGGTGTCGATGCGGCGCTCACCCCAGTTGTCCGGCATGTGGCCGCACGAGGGCTCCCACGGTGCGTCGAGCGCGGCGGCTGTGTCGGTCAGCGTCCCGCGCCAGGCCAGGACCTCGGCCGGTGAGCGGTCGGCGCGCGGGCCGGCAGCGGGGTCTATGGGCCACTGGACCTGGTACGGCAGATCGTCGTGATCCTGGCCGGTGTACGGGTCGGTGTCGTAGAAGCTGCCGTCGGGCGCCCGGTCGGCACTGATCTGGTTCCAGTCGGCGCCGATCAGCGCCGGCTCTCCGCTGCGGACCACCGACCGCACCCGAAGGTTCTCCTCGAAGCGGCGCCGCGGGCGGAACGGATCCCCGTGGAACGAGCAGACCTTGACCGGGACATCGGCGCCGATGTCCAGGACGAGGGTGGCCATCGAGTGCCAGAAGTCCGGGCCGCCGTGGTAGGGCCGCCAGCCGCCCGCGACCGGCTCGACCCCCGGGCGCCACAGCAGCGCGGTGTGGAAGCCGTGCTGGCTGGAGGCGAGCGCCGGGATCCGGGGACTGTCGTCGGTGGGGCGCACGGCGGCGGTGTCCAGGCCGGTGTCGTCGGCGAGCCGCCACAGCACCGCCGCGGCGGCCTGCGGGCTTTCTCCCAGGATCTCCTGGACGGCCAGCACATCGGTGTCCAGGTCCCGGATCGTTTGGACGAGGAGGTCGTATCGCTCCCGCTGCGGTGTGGTGCGCGGCAAGGCGAGGTTGAACAGGTTGTAGGTCGTGAACCGCATGGGTCTCGCTCCCGGGTGATGTAGTCGGCGCGTTGTCCCGGCGACCTGGCGCAGGACGGGTGACCGGGGTTCGCCCGGCGCGATGGAGCCGGGCGAACCGGCGGGACCTGAGCGTCAGCCTGTGCCCTGCGAGAGCGGGACGCTGGTGGAACCGGCGGGCAGCGCGATGGTCGCCACCGGCTGCCATGACAGCTCCCAGGCCCTCTCCCCGTCCGCCCGGGGGCGCTGCTGGAACTGAACGTCGAGCAGGTGGAGGCTGGCGAAGCGGACGGCGGCGTGGCTGGGCGAGATCCGCCGCAGGGCTGTCTGCAGTGCGTCGGAGGACCCCTCGGCCCAGGCGTAGCCGAGCGAGATGTGGGGTCGGCCGCCGTCGTGGAGGAGCGCGCCGGGGCCGCGGACCGAGCGGATGGCGTCGCGGACACGCTCTCGCAGATCGACCAGGCCCTCGTCGGGATACACGTCCAGGAACGCGCCGACCCGGTTGGCGACCGGTGAGCCGACCGTGACCTCCACCGGGCTGGCAGAAGCCAGGTGCTCGCGAAGCGCGGCGAGGAGATCGCGGCGCTCCTCGGCTGTGATCTTGTCGGCCGTGGTGTCGGCGACCATCTCGATCGTGCAGTGCAGCGTGTCGTCGCCCATCGTGGTGATCGGGTACGGGCTCATCGCGTCGCGGCATTCACCGACCAAGCGGGCCAGCGGGAGGTTGGCCTCAACGTCGGGGCAGGCGTACACGTGCAGGACACGGGCGCCGTCGGGCCACGGCGCGCCCTGAAACTGGGGAACGAACTTCTCCATGGTCGACTTTCTCCTCGGGGGGTGCGGGGCTCACGTCGCCCGGGCGGCGCGGCCTCGCGGTGACTGTCAGGACTGGCCGGAGCCGGCGGGTGTCGGCAGCGGCCAGAGGGCGACGGCTTTGTCGTCGGAGGGCTTGTAGCGGGGCCAGGCCAGCCCGTTGGCGTCCTCGGCTTCAGCGCGGGCGATGGCCTCCAGCACGGCGGTGGGCCCGGCAGTGGCGCATTCGGCGATCAACTCGTGCCAGGAGTAGAGGCCGTAGTCCTCGGCCGCGCAGGAGACCCCGTCCGTCATGGCGAGCACCGCGGCGACGTCGGTCAGCGGGAAGGTGGCGGTGACGGCGTGCCGGGCGGCCTGCGGGGCGGCTTCGGCGACCCAGTAGCCGCCCGGCCGGTTGATCTTCGTCAGCTGGAACGCCCGCAGGTCCCTCAGCAAACCGTGGTGGTGTTCGCCGAAGCCATGCCCGGCGAGCAGCGACTGCCGGATCTCGGCCACTTCGGGGCGGCCGGTCACCAGGTCAGCGAGCCGGTCGTCACGCACCTGCTGGATGGCGCCGTTGTGGTCGGCCACGATGACGGGACTGTCGCCGAGGACCAGCACGTCCAGGCTCCCGGGCGCTGCCCGGGCTATCGCCACGGTCGCCGCCGGGGAGGCGCCCGGTGTCAGGCCGTGCTTGGAGGTGACCGCACCGATCGCGGCCTCCAGCACCAGGCGCAGGTCCGCACCCGGCTCCGTGGTCAGCCGTCGAGCGATGAGTTCGCCGAGCGTCTGCGCGTACCAGGCGCCGCGCGGCTGCTCGTCGCCGACGGTCGAGACCCCGTCCAGGACGATGACCGCGTTGGGCGTGGTGAGGATACGGTCCTCACTCGGCCGCGCGCTGCTACCCGCACGCCCGGCCAGCACCACCCTTTCGGTGAGGGTCTGGGTGGACGACCCGTCGATGGCCTCTGGCTGGGGCACGGCTGGCTCCTCCACGGGTGGCTGCTGGGCAAAGCGATCGTGACCTGGTGTCGCTTTCGGCGACGGCTTCATCGTTGTCTCCAAGAGGCTTGGTAGCGGGCGGTTTTCGCGGGGACTTGGTCAACGTGTGTCGGCGTCGGCCGTTTCGCGGGTCTGTCCTGGGATGACGCTGGTCTCGTACTGGCGGGCCTGAAGGAGGTACATCTCCCTGTACCGCGTGGGCGGGCGTTGAGCCATCAGCTGCGCGTGCGTGCCCTGTTCGGCCAGCCGCCCGTGGTCGAGGACATAGATCCGGTCGGCCCGGGCCGTCGCGGCCAGCCTGTGCGTAATGAGCACGACGGTGACCCCGAGGGAGGTCAGGGCGCGGATCCGCTCGAACGCCTCGACCTCGGCCTTCGGATCGAGCGCGGAGGTCGGCTCATCCACGATGACCAGCTGCGGCATCCGTCCGGCCGGCCCCGGGGTGGTGAGGCGCAGGTGAGTGCGAGCCTCGGCGATCTTCTGCCACTGTCCGCCGGAGAGGGACACACCGCGCTCGAAGCCCTTGCCCAGCAGGGTGTTCCAGCCGTTGGGGAGTTCGTCGAGCACCGTGTTCAACCCGGCGTGGTCGGCCGAGGCGTCGAGCCGGTCCTGACCCACGGGAACCTCGGGCCGGCCCAGCAGCAGGTTCGCGAGCGCGGTAAGGGTGTACCGCTGGAAGTTCTGGGCGAGCAGGCACACCGAGGCGAACAGTTCATCGCGGTCGGCTGCGGCGGCGTCGATGTCGTCCCACAGGATCCGTCCCTGGTGCGGCTGGTAGACGCCGGCGAACAGGTGGGCGAGCGTGCTCTTGCCGGAGCCGTTCGCGCCGACCAGCGCGACGACCTCCCCGTGCGGCAGGGTCAGGCTGACCTTGTCGAGGGCGGGCTTGTCGCGGCCGGTGTAGGTGAAGGTCACCTCCTCGACGCGGATCTCCTTGGCCTGCTCGGGCAGGGCCAGGCCGCCGGTGGGGATGGCGCGGGACTCGCCCTGGTCCCGCAGGTCGGCGAGGTCGCGGACGAACAGGGCCTCCTCATAGAGGGAGTTGATCTGGGAGACCAGACCGCCGATGCTGGCCGCGCCCGTGCGGATCGCCACGATCGCGGTACCGGCCACCGCCAGCGGCATCGACCCGCTGAGGACCAGCCAGCCGAGCAGCACGAACGCTGCGGTGCTGGCCAGCCCCGCCAGCACCGCGGCCGCCACATCGGTGCGGGCCTTGGCCCCGGCCAGCCGCGCCTGCTCCTTCTCCGCCGCGATCGACATCTGCGAGTAGTGGTGCAGGATGAACGCCCCGGCGGCGTGCACCCGCAGCTCGGCGGCCGACCAGGGGTGGATGAGCATGTCGGCCAGCGCCGTGCTGGCCCGGGAGTGCTGCAGCCACGCCCTTGTGGAGGCGTAGCGGCGCCGGGCGGTGCGCACCGCGCCCCATCCGCGCGGGGCGCAGATCAGCAGCAGCATGGGCAGTAGCGCCGGGTGCAGGACGGTGAGCACGCCGGCGGCGGAGGCCAGGCCGAAGCCGGCGGACAGGACAGCGGTGGCCTGGCCGATCAGGTGCTGGATGGACAGTGCGCCCCAGCGTGCGGCGTCCACGGCCGCGAGGAATTCGGGGTCCTCGATGGCCTCCTGCTCCGAGCGGACCACGACGTGCAGGAAGTCGGTGGTGGCGCGGCGGAAGACAGCCGGTTCCAGACGGCCCGCCGCCCAGCCGGAGGCAGCGGCCAGCAGAGCGGACAGCCCGGTAGCGGCCCCGGCCACCGCGATGGCGGGCCACGCGGAGTGCACCACCGCGGTGACCTCGCCGTGCCCCAGCACGGCACGCAGGGCCCGGTTGGTGGCCAGCAGTACCAGAGCCCCGGCCGCGCCGCGCAGCAGCTCGGCGCTGATCAGCGTCGCCATCGCCCATCGGTCCGCCTGCCACGCCATCCGCCCGGCCAGCCGCAGCAGGGCGGGCAGTTGCCGCGCTACCGCGAAGAACGAGACGCTTCCGGAGGCGAGTTCGTGCTTGGTCCAGCCCGCCGCATAGCGCATCGGGCCGCCGAACAGCAGCTCCTCACTGTCCGAGTGCTCCGAGTGTCCTGCAGTGGTGTCCTGTGCGGTGGAGTCGGTGGTGGTCACGCGTTGGCTCCGATCGCCGGCTTGGGGGCGGGAATAGTCCAGGTCAGGCGGGTTCCGGCGCTGACGTGGGCGGTGCCGTCGGGATCGAGGTCGAGCCGGTGGGAGGCGGGCGACCCGGCCGCCCGCCAGGCGGCCAGGTGCCCTTCGGCCAGGGCCCACAGACTGCGTGGCCCGCTCTCGTTGACCAGCCAGCGCCGGGCGGGCTGCTCGTCACCGACGGGTACGTAGACGTGCGGCAGCCGCCGCTCACTCTCCACCTCGGCGAGCACGGCGGCGAGCCGCGTGTCCTCGCAGCCAACCTGCTTGACGGCGGCGCGGGCGAACAGCTCCCGCTCGGATGCCCAAACGCCCTGCGGCGCGTGCCGCACCGGTGTGGTCGTCACCTCGCCTCCCCGGTTCAGCCGCGGACCAGGGCACGGGGGCCCGTGCCCTCCTCGAAGCCGTGGGTGGAGAAGCCGCGCCCACCGTGGAGGTACGCGAGCAGCGCGGCGTGGGAGGTCGGGAACATCGGCGTTGGCAGGTCGTCGGCCGGTGTCCACACGACCGCGAGGTGCTTGTGCGGCTCGGCGTTGACCAACTCGCCAGACCAGGTACTGGTGGCGAACACGTGGAGCAGGAAGGGGCCGTGACCGTCCCAGCCCGCATTGACCTGGATGGTGTGCACGAGGCGCAGGTCGGCAGGAACGACCACCAGGCCGGTTTCCTCGTGCAGTTCGCGGGCCGCCGCCTCGTCCAGCGTCCGGTCGGTGGTCTCTGCCTTGCCGCCGGGGATCGTCCAGGCCGGATCGCTGGACCAACTGTCGTTCGCGTAGTGGATCGTGACGATCCTCTGCGTGGTGGGGTCGTGAACGATCACGCTGACGGCCTGACGCAGACTGAGCATCGCGTTGTCTCCTGGGGGTCCAAGGGCGGTGCCGGACAGATCGAGCGGGGCAGGGGTGCGAAGTTCGAGGGTGGCAGGGCAGGCACCGCGATGGGTCTGCTCCGCGTCGTTGTCACCCGATCGTGCGAACGCCGGTTCGATCAACTTCTGGGCGGTGGCTGCTGCAGGGGGTGGTGGGAGACACGCACCGTCACGCCTGCTCCGGTGCGGACGGAAAGAGCGCGGCGCGGGCGCGGCCACTGCCCGGCAGGTGGACGACCGGGGTCCGCGGTTCGAAGAACCGCACATCGGTGGCGTTGAGCCGGGTGGGAAGCCGGGCGCCCGGTTGCCGCACGGGCAGGGGCTGGGCAGGAGTTGGCTGTGCGGCCTCGGACATCGTGGGCCGATCCTCATCGGTGGGACTGGTCAATTCGGGTGCCTCGTGATCGTTGGGGCGGAGCCGCGATGCTGGACTACAGGTCGCGCGGGACGGGGGCGCCGGGCGCTCCGAGGGCGAACAGCAGGCGGGCGCCGAGCCGCACGGTGTGGCCGGTGCCGATCAGCAGGACGGTGTCGCCGGGCCCTGCGAGTTTGGCGAGCAGATGCTCGACGCCGGCGGCGGCGAGGTCGTCGCCTGGGAGGTCGATCGTGTGGAGGTGGCTGTCCAGGCCGCCGACGGTGGCCGCTCGCGCGATGGCGTCGGTGCCGCAGGGCAGGTCGAGGTTGTCGGCGCGGCGCCGGTCGTGCAGTGGCAGCAGGACCAGCTCGTCGGCGACGGCGAGCTGGGCGCCGATGGCCTTGGCCTGGGCGAGCGTGCGCGACCAGTGGGAGGGCTCGTAGACGGCGACGAGCCGGCCCGGCGTCAGGGCGCGGGCGGCCTTGAGGTCGTCGGCGATCTCGACCGGGTGCCGGGCCAGGGAGTCCATCACGGTGACGCCTTCCTGGCGGCCCAGGACGGTCAGGGACCGCTCGATGCCCCGGTACTTTTCCAGGCCGCGTCCCACATCGCCCGGGGCGGCGCCGAGCGCGAGGGCGGCGGCCAGCGCGAGGGCTGCGGCTTTGGCCGCGTTGCGCCTGGGCAGCGGCAGGCGCAGAGCGTGCGTCCTGCCGTCCCAGTCGTGCAGCGTCAGGCTGCCACCGGCGCTGTCCGTGGCGAGCTTGGTGATCCGCAAGTCGCTGCCGCGGCCCTGACCGACGCTCACCACCCGCGGGCCCGGTCGCCCCTCGGCCAGACGCTGGGCGAGCTGCGCGCACCCGGTCTCCCACGCCGGCAGCACGACGATCTGGCTGCGGCGGGCCAGCGCCTCCAGTTCCTCCAGCGCGGCTTCGTGGTCGTCGTGGTGGGGTGGGTTCGCCGTGACGGCGGTGATCACGGTCAGGGTGGGTGCGCACCGGTCGCCAGGGTCGGCGTCCGGACCGAGCTCGGTGATCAGCAGATCGCCGCCGCTGTGGTGCCCGGCCGGCTGCCCGACGGGTGGGGCCAGCAGCGCCCAGGCCGGGTTGCGGTAGCCAAGGGCGGCGGTGAGCGCCCCGGCGGTCAGTGTGGTGCTGTGGCTGCCGGCCACCACGATGCTGGTCGGGGCTGCGGCGAGCAGCAGCGCGAGCGCATCCGCGTGATCCACGACCGGCAGGCCCATCTCCCGTGCCCGGGTGGTCTCCGCGCTGCGGGCCAGGGAGTTCGACGGCGAGATGAGGGCGGACATGTCGGCGCGCACATGGCCACGATCGTGCCCGGACAGCACGCCGATGCCGAGGTCCGCCAGGTGCTGGGGGACGTCGTCGGGGTGGGCGCAGCCGGTGGGGCGTGCACCGCGCTCGCGCAGCAGTTGGGCCAGGCCCGGCATGCCCGGGTCGCCGATCCCCACCAGGTGGGGGGCCGCCAGCCGTGCGGGCCCGGTGTAGTCGATGCGGTCCATGGTCAACTCCTCTGCTGCGGGAAGGCGGTGGCCGGAGCGGTGGCGGCGATGGCATGTTCGATGAGCGCGATCAGGGAGCGCATCGCAGTCGCGCGCTCTCCTATGTCGGCCGTGATGAGGGGGATGCGTGGGTCGTGCAGGTGTAGGGCCCGGCGGACGGTGGACGTGGTGCCGGGCCACGATGGGCCGGGCTGGTCGATGACCACGGTGAGGGGGATGCGGCGCCGCTGGAGGTATTCGGTCGTGGCCAGGGAGCACCCCGGGTCCTGGGGGTCGACGACCACGAGTGCGGCGTCGGCGGCGGTCAGCAGGTCCTCCCAGCGGAACCAGAGCCGCTCCTCGTCGGGGACGGCGAAGAGCGTCACCGCCGCCCGTTCCAGGTCGATGCGGCCCAGGCCGAACGTCACCGTCGCGTCCGGGTCCTGGCCCAGGCCGCTGCCGGGGGCGGTGACGGCCAGCAGTTCGGTCACCGGACGCAGCGGGGCATCACTCAGGGCAGTGGCCAGGATGTGCGCGGTGCCGGGTGGGCCGGCCACGAGGACTGCCAGTGCCGGGCACCGGTCTTGGAGCAGACACTCGTCGCTGGGCGGGGATGGGTGGAGGGATCTCAACAGGGCTTCCTGCGTCAGGTCGGAAAGAGGAATGGCCGGAGGCGGCGGGTCAGGCCTGGTCGAAGCCGCGCGAGACTTCGAGGTCGCTCACATGCCGGTCGTGGAAGTGGAGTTCGGCATCCGCAGCGAGCGCGTAGTGGGCGACGACCTGCTCGCCGAACAGGCGCAGCGCCAGCTCGCTGTTCTCGAAGGCGTCGACCGCTTCGCGGAGTGAGAGCGGTAGGCAGGGCGCGGTGCTCTCGCGGTAGGCGTCACCTCCCACCGGGGCGGGCGGGGCGAGGTGACGCTCGATGCCCCAGCGCGAGGCGGCTGCCGCGGCGGCCACCACCAAGTAGGGGTGGGCGTCCGCGCCGGGCAGGCGCACCTCCAGGTGAAGGCCCGGGCCGTGCCCGACCACCCGCACCGCACAGGAGCGGTTGTCCCGGCCCCAGGCGAACCGCGTCGGCGCGAAGCTGTGGTCGCGGTACCGCTTGTAGGAGTTGACGTACGGGGCCAGGAACGGCATCAGGTCCGGAAGCGCGCCGAGCAGGCCGGCCACCACGTGCTCGCCCAGCGGCGACAACTCCTCGGGCCGGTCCGGATGGGCGAGCACCGGCAGGCCATCGCGCCACAGCGACATGTGTAAGTGCAGCCCCGAGCCTGTCGCGTCGTCAGGCGCGGCCATGAAGGTGGCCGCCAGGCCGTGCATGGCGGCGAAGGTGCGTGCCGCCTCCTTGAACAGCACGTGCTGCTCGCAGGCCGCCATCGCGTCGCCGTACGGGAACGTGACTTCCAGCTGGCCTGGCGCGCCCTCCAACTTGACCGCCTCAACCGGGAGAGCGGCGCTGGACAGCGAGGACATCAGACGCGCGGTGGTCCGGGCCACGCCGTCGGGCATGTCGAAGGCGTAGTCGCGCCCCGGTCCGGTCGCTGGCCGTCGGGTCGACGCTCGGGCGCCCTGCTGCTGCACTTGGCCTTCGTCCGCAGCCTGGTAGAGGACGAACTCGCTTTCCAGACCGACCCGCAGCTCCAAGCCCAAGCCGGCCAGGTGCGTGAGCTGCTCGCGCAGCACCGTGCCGGGGGCAACCGTCAGACGCTGTCCGGTGGCGTCCAGCGGATCGGCGAGCACCAGCGCGGCGTGCGGGACCCACGGCGCCATCCGCGCGGTGCGGACGTCGGGGGCAAGGCGTACGTCACCGTAGCCGTCGCGCCACCGACTCTCGGCCGCCACCATGCCCAGGTCGGTGGCCAGCAGGTACCCGCAGCCCTCCATGTGCATCGTGCCGTTCAGCAACTGCTCCACGACGGTGTCCGCCGGGAACGTCTTTCCCCGCAGACGGCCCTGCAGGTCCACCGTTGCGATCCGCACTCGGCGCACCTCGCCGCTGCGCACCGCGTCGCGCAACTGCGACGGCGTCAGCTTCCCGCGGTACCTCGTCGTCTTACCCGGCTGCGGCATCGGGGCGATGACCATCACACGACCTCGGCTTCGAGCTCGGCCATCATCCGGTCGGCGACCGGGACGCTGTAGCGCGGGCCGGCCATCCGGAAGCTGATCTCCGCGCCGACCAGGACCAGCAGGAGCACCGCCCCGGCGTAGTTGAAGGAGTCGACGGTCACCGGGGAGACCTGCGGCAGACAGAACAGCACCGTCACGCAGGCGACCCACACCACGGCCACCAGGCCGACCGGCTTGCTCCAACGCCCCAGACTCCACGGCCCGGGCCGAAACCGCCGCCCGGCCCGCAGCCGCAGGAACACCGGGATCGCGATCGCCGGCGTGATCCCGATGACATTGATCGAAGTGACCGCCGCGTACGCGGTCGGCGAGTACAGCACCGGCAGGGTGAGCACCAGAGCCACGACCACCGAGAGCCAGACCGCAGCCACCGGCGTCGCGGTCGACGGCGAGACCTTCCGCCACCAGGCCGAGCCCGGCAGCGCCCCGTCCCGCGAGAAGGCGAAAGCCATCCGGGAGGCGGCGGCGACCTCGGCCGCGCCACAGAACAGCTGCGCACCGATCACGATCAGCAGCAGCAACTTCGCCCCGGTCGAGCCGACCGCGTCCAGGAAGATCTGCGCCGGCGGCACCCCCGTGGCGGTGCCCACCGTTCCGGCGTAGTCCTGGATAGCGAAGGTCAGACCGGCCAGCAGCACGGCGCCCGCGATCCAGGACACCCAGATCGAGCGGACGATCCCGCGCGGCGCCGCCACCGACGCCCCCGTGGTCTCCTCCGACAAGTGCGCGGAAGCGTCGTAGCCGGAGAACGTGTACTGCGCCATCAGCAAACCGACCGCGCTCACGTAGAGGGAGTTGTGCCAGCCGGTCTGGTTGACGAAGTGGGTGAACACGAAGCCGGCGGACTGGTGGTGCGCCGGCACCAGGGCGAGCACGGCCACGATCACCGCCACCCCCGCCAGGTGCCAGACGACCGAGACGCTATTCAGGACACTGACCAGCCGCACCCCGCGCAGGTTCACCAGCGCGTGGACCAGCAGGATCACGGCGAAGATGACGAACAGCTTCCCGGGCGTCGGGGTGAAGGAGAACTGCATCTGCAGCAGCGCACCGGTGAACTGCGCAGCGCCGTAGTCGATTCCGGCGATCGCCCCCAGCAGTCCGAGGAGGTTGAGCCAGCCGGTGTACCAGCCCCACTTGGGGCCGCCGAGCGTGTGCGCCTGGTAGTAGAGCGCACCGGAGGTCGGATAGGCCGAGGTGACCTCGGCGAACGCCAGACCCAGGAGCAGCACCATGAAGCCCACCCCGACCCAGCCCCACAGCATCACCGCCGGGCCGCCGGTGGTCAGGCCGAATCCGTAGAGCGTCATGCAGCCGGACAGGATCGAGATCACCGAGAAGGACACCGCGAAGTTCCCGAAGGCGCCCATCCGGCGCACCAGGACCGGGGTGTACCCCAAGGACTGCAGATGGGAGTCGTCATCCCCGGTGCTCACAGGGACGGCACGGTGCGTGCGGGACACAATTTCCTCCAACGAGGTTTGAGAGAAAGAAAATCGGATCGGCGAGGCGCGGTCCTGCCCCTGCCCCTGCCTCGGGATCAGGTGCGGGCGACTGCCCTGGCGGCCTGGCGCCGGGCGTCCAGCAGCAGGTCGCGGCCACTGCCGGGCGTGTTCGCCACGCTCTCCCAGGGCTGTTGGGAGCCCAGCGCCCCCATGACCTCGAACACCCGGGCCGCCTGCTCCTTCTTGTTGCCGGCCCACAGCGCGTGGGCGAGGTGACTCAGGTCGACCACCGAGCGTGCCTCGCTCGCCGGGCGGATGAACCAGTGCTCCCACGCCCTGGCGGTGTCGCGGGTGCATCGCTCGTGCATCCACTGGTTGAGCAGCAGCGCGTCGCGCTTGGGGGCGGTGCGGTAACGCTCCACGTGCAGGTAGAGCGGCAGGAGGAGCAAGGGCGAGCCTGCCGGGGTATGGCCCAGCAGCCAGTGCACGAAGTCGTGCGCGTACCCGGTGCGGCCGTGGGCGAGCCACCAGCGAAGCACCCGGTGGTGCCCTTCGCGGCTGTACGGGTCGCGCCGCTGGAGCTGCGACAGCAGCCACCACGGGCCGGCGGGCAGCAGCGCATCCGGCGGCTTCCCGCCGTGCTCCTGGAGCACCTGGCCCGGGTCGAGGACAGCCAGCTCCAGCATCGCTACCCACGGAACCGGATCGGCCGGGGCGATCCGCGCCGCGTGCCAGCACACCTCCCGGGCCGCCCCGTGCATCGCACCGGCCTGCGGGCGGCCTGCTCGCGTGGCGGCCAGCGCCCGCAGCACCGCCACCCGCGCCCGCAGTACGGCGAGGTCGGTGCTGCCCGGGTCCTCGCTCGCCCAGTGCTCCAGGACGTCGGAACGCACAGCCGCGCTGGCCAGAACCTGGCTGCGCGCGGTTCGCAGCGACCAGTCGCCCCCGGTACGGGCCAGCAGCTCGCGGGTGGACATCCACCGCCCCGCCTGGAGATCCGTCACCGCCCCACGTAACTCGGCATCCAGGCCAGCCGGGTGGAACACCACCTCATCCATGCTGGCCGCCATCACCGCACCCCACCCACGCCCGGCAGGCCCAGCCGGGCGACTGCCCCGTACCGCGACACCGCGGCATCGCCCAGCCTGGCGAGCGCCTGCGCATCCGGGCACCACCGGTTGACCACTACCAGGCCCGGCGCCTGGAGCAGCATCCGGTCCAGGAACCCCGCGACCTGCTCCAAGCGCCGGGGGAAGATCTCGATCCCGTGGGAGCGGTAAATCGCGCTGACCACCTGCCACACCGCCGGCGCGAAGTCATCCGTGGCGTGGGAGAGCACCAGCCACGAGCCGAGCGGAAGCCCCTCCATCAACTCGGCGACCAGCCCGCGCGGGTCCTCCTCGTCCGGGATGAACTCCAGCACCGAGTCCAGCACCACCGCCACCGGCCGCCCGGCAGACAGCAGCGAGCGCACCGCGCAGGAGCCAAGAAGCTGCCGCGGATCGCGAAGATGCCCCCGGGTAACCGCCAGCCGACCCGGCGACGGGCAGGACAGCTCGGCCCGCAGATGGCTCAGCACGATCGGGTCGTGATCGACGTACACCACCCGCGCCCGCGGAGCCTCCGCCTGGACCACCCCGTGCAGATGCGGGAAGGACGGCAGGCCCGCCCCCAGGAGCAGCACCTCCCGCACCTCCTCGTCCCGCGCCAGGCGCCGCAACGCGCGCTCCACGAACCGCCGACGAGCCCGCACCGCCTGCGCGAACGCCGGCACAGCCGCAGCCAACTGCTGCGCCGCGGTCCGATCAGCGGGGAAGCCGTCCTTCCCGCCGAGCATCTGGTGGTCGACCCGTGCGGGGAGCGCCCGGTCGATGCCCAGCGCGGCGCCGGGTACCCAGTCACGCAGGTAGGCCGGGATCCGGGCAGCGACCGGAGCGCCGGCGGCGGAAGCCGGCTGCCTTCCGGCCTGGGGTGGTGCCTGCTGCGGATCCTGGAGCGTGGCCATGGTGTCCTCGGCGGTATCGGTGCTGCGGGTCGGCTAGTTGGTGCACCCGCACGCCGTGCGGCGGTATCGCGGCGAGCGGGTGGTCTGGGAAGACAGGTGTTGGTCGACCGGTCGGGCAGCGGGGTCGACCGTTCTGGGTGGGCGTCCAGGTGTTGCGGCGGTCAAGTTGGCTGGGGCACGGCTCGGTTGGGCTACGCCGGTCAGATGACGAGCACGGCCCCCAGGGGCAGGTGGGAACGTCGTGGGCGTCGAGTTTCGAGCGCAGTTGTTGTCGCATCTAGATTGCGTGGCCGGGAGCCGGTGCGCGAGGTCCAGCATGCGGACAATCGCGTTGTCCGCATGGACCAGGCAGTGTCCGCATCTGGAGACTGTTGCGTCTGCGGGGGTGGCCGAGAACTGCGTTTCGCTCGGCCTGCGCGTGGTCAAGCAGGGATAGACCATTGCCGAGAAGCGGGGCCTGCGCACTGTGCGCTTCGGCTACTCGATGCCGAGGTGGTCAAGTTGGAGCGGTAGATAGCCACGGCGGGGTGGCGTTACTTCACCACCCCGCGTTCGAAAGGCCCGACGTGCTACTGCTGGGGCCCTTCGGCGAACACCAGGCGCGGTTCCGCCAGAATGTCCCGGCCAAGCTCTTGCGTGTACACCTCGTCGACGCTGCCGTAGACAGCACTCGCCCAGTCCAGGCCCAGCCTGGCGGCAGCGGCTTCGACGGAGCTGGCGTCGGGGCCTTCGATCTCCAGGAAGGTCGGCAGGTCGGGCCAGGTGTCGAGGTCGAAGCGAAGGTCACCCAGGCGCCATTCCTCGCGCCAGTTTTCCTGGTAGCGGAGGGCTTCGAAGCCCATGGCGGTCAGCAGGTGATGGGTCTCGTCGAAGTCGGAGACGACGACTTCGACCTCCAGGGTGGTGTCGATCGCGGATTCCTCGGCTGTGGTCTGCTTGTAGGTCAGGGTGACCTGGTGTCCCTCGTCGCGCAGCCGCAGCCAGCCGCCGCGGGCGTCGATGTCGCTGTTCTTGAAGACCACCCGGCGCATGAGGGTGCGGGGCTGGTGAACCTCAGCCTGGAGTTCCTTCAGGGCGGTGGTGGTCTTGTCAACGTCGATCGAGAGGAAGCGGGCCTCGTATTCCGTCTGCATGGAGATTGTCCTTGTCCTGTGTTGGGGTTGGGGGCTTGACCGGTCAGTACGCGGTGGGGCGGCATCTGGCGGGGCTGCGGCGCCGGCCGATGAACAGACCCATCCGGTGTAGGTGCCAGCTGGGTTGTCCGAGATGAGGGGCTTCGTCGAAGAGCGGGGTGTAGGTCTCCCAGATGGCCTCCCAGTCGGGGAAGTAGGCGCGGATCTCCTCCGCGTCCAGGTAGTGCTCGATCTGCTGGTGCCGGAGTTCGGTGGGCATCATGTACTCGGCTCCTAGAAGCCCGGCGGGTGAGCACAGGCTTTGCAGGGCATCGGTGAAGTCCTTCAGAGGCCGCCGGTGGTTGATCGAGTAGTGCCAGGAGCAGCTGGTCCAGACGCCGTCATGGGCCGGGATGCCTGTGAGCTCCAGGACATCACCGGTGATGATATCGACACAGTCGGTGAGCTTCTCGGTCTCAAGGCGTTGGCGGAGGCCAGGGGTTGATGGTTTCCCTTTGACGGCGTCCTGGTCCTGTTCGATGGCGGTGACGCGGTAGCCGCTGCGGGCAAGGGGCAGGACAAACTTGCCGTCAGAGGCGCCGACAACGCATGTGCTCCGTGCGCCGGCGAGTTCGAGCTGGCGTTGGAAGAGGGGGAAGAAGCTGCGGGTGGACTGCCAGAGGCTTTGGGTCACGGGCATGAGGTGGGTCCGTTCTCGTCCGTCGACGTCATGACCAGGGCAGGAGTTCGTCGGGCGTGGCCGTGAAGGGGCGGCCGTCGACCAGCTGGACGATGACGCGGTGGAAACCGTGGTCGCGCAGGAGTTCTCGGCAACTGCCGCAGGGACTCACTACGGTGTTGGTCGAGCGGCGTAAGGCGACACAGGCGTCGAAGGCGTCGACGCCGGCTGTGAGGGCCGTGCCGATGGCGACAGCTTCGGCGCATGTGGAGCAGTGGCTGCAGGTGCGGGACCGTACGTGCAGCGCGGTGAAGATCTGTCCGTCGAGCGTCGAGATGGCGGCGGCCACCTCGATCTGTGGAGAGTGGCAGTTCAGGAGGGTGGTTCGGCACGTCTCGATCAGGGTGCTTTCCAGCACGGCGGGTTGGTGGCTCGTGAGGTTCACCGTGTTGCCTCGCGATCGATCAGCGTGCGGAAGGTCTCGGCGGGCGGCTGTGGGCGCCACAGGATCTTCGCCTTTTCCAGGTGGACGACGCCGGGCCGGTCCCAGGCGTTGGCGATCCAGTCGCCCAGGCTGTAGGCGCCGACCGCGTCTAGGCAGATCAGCGTGCCCGGGCTGAGCGGTCCGGGGACGGTAATGCGGCCGAAGGCGTCACTGCGATGGCACAGTGGACCGACGAGCTCGTAGGTGATTTCGCCCAGGGCCGGGAGGTCGCTGACGTGGACGGGACGCATCTCGTCACCGCGCCAGCAGTGCAGGGCGTTGGTGCCGATGTCGAGGACGGCGATGTTCCGCTCGCCGTCGTGCCGGACGGCGATGACCGAGGCGACGGCCGACAGGGAGGGTTCGGCGAGGTAGCGGCCGGGTTCGAACAGCAGCCGTTCAACGCCGTGGGCGCGCAGGCGAGGGGCGTAGCTGCTGATGGCCGTGGTGATGCCTGCGAGGTCCGGCGCCTTCTGTACGGTCGGGTGTACCGGCGCGCCGATGGTCTGAGCTAGCTGAAGCAGAGGCCCTGTGCGGCGCTTCTCGACCCAGCCGGAGGCCAGGCCTCCGCCGAGATCGAGGCTGGTCACCCTAATGCCGAGCGTCGCGAGGCGGTCGAGCAGGGCACAGGCGCCAGCCAGCGCCCGCTCGAACGTTGTTGCGGAGACGAGTTGGCCGCCAAGGTGCAGGTGGAGTGCCTCCAGCGTGACCGTGTCGCTTGCTGCGAGTCGCTTCGCGGCGGCGAGGACCGCATCGCCAGTGCTGGACCATCCGAACTTTGTCTCCCCGCGTTTCCAGCCCTCGGTGGGGTCGGCGCCGCTCTCACCGGTCAGACCGGGTACGCGGATCCGCAGGCCGACCGGTACCGCCGGCGCGGTGGGCGGCCGGGAGCACAGGATGTCGATCTCGGAGTCGGTCTCGACGTTGATCAGGCGTGCCGGTTCTCCGTCCAGGACCGCCGTGAGCAGACCGGCGGCCTTGCCGATGCCGTTGACCAGGATCGCGGACGGGTGGTGCAGGGAGCGGGCGAGCCGCCATTCGTGCAGCGAGGTGACCTCGGCTCCGACGCCCATGCCGGTAAGGTCCTCACACAACTGCGGCAGGTAGTTCGTCTTGTACGAGTAGTAGGTTGCGCTGGGTAGCGGCAGAGCATCGGTGAAGCGGCGGAAGGTGCTCACCGCATCGGCGAGTCGATTCGAGGAGTAGCAGAACAGCGGGGTCCCGTGCTGCGTGGCCAGGGCGAACGTCTGCTGGGGAACGCTGTCGTTCATCGCTGGCCCTGCCTATCGGGGAGAAGACCGACGATCGCCTCGACCACTCCGTAGGGGGCCAGGCCGGTGGTGTCGACGGGGACGAGGCCGGCGCGTGCGTAGACCTCACGGGTGACGTGGGTGTTGTCGGCCTCCAGCCGGTACCAGTAGCTGCGGTTCTTCTCGTCATCACGCGATGCCATCCGCCGACGGCGGACGGCATCGTCCACGGTGAGGACGAAGGAGTGATCCGGTCGCAGGGCGTGCGACCAGTCAACGTCGGGCAGCGGGTTGATCCCCATGGCCGCATGGGTGGCCAAGGTACGGTAGAAGTAGCTCTCCATCACCACGCTGTGCCCGCTCGCCAACGTCGCGCGAGCGGCATCAGAGGCCAGGTAGTTCACCATCATCCAGAAGTTCAGCCGGGCCCGAACGTTGCGCGAGGCATCGACGTTGCGGCGCATGGGTTGGAAGCGGGCGTTGAGCGTGTCCAGGAGCACCGCGCCGAGCGCGTCGGCCAGTAACGGTGCGACGGTGGTCTTTCCGGTGGCACTGAGACCTTCGAGGACGTAGAACCGCGGTGCGCCTTCGGCCGTTGTCACCACCGGCTCCTCAGCTGTCGAGGTAGACGACGTCGGGGACAGGGGCGGCGAGTTCGTCGTGCAAGTGGGGTTCGTAGACGATGGTGCCCAGCCTCTGGTCGAAGCGGAAGGCGTTGACGTCACGACCCACGGCCTTGCAGGAGACGGTGAGCCCACCGCGGGGATCAGCCTCGATCCGGTCCAGCCAGCCGCTGGCCAGCAGGTTGGAGCAGGCGGCCGTGGGCGGCTGGGGCATCAGATCGGAGTCGTAGACCACGCGAAGCTGGAGTCCGGCGGTGTTGATCGCCCGGTGCAGCGCCTCGTACTTGGTGGACTGGTCCACCTCCAGCTCCGGGTGCCGCCGCGCGTTGCCCACCAAGCGTAGACAGTGAAGCTTGAGTTCACCGACCTGGTGCTTGTCGAGGAGGCGGGCCAGCGGGACGACCTGCCCGATGTTGCTGCGGGTGACCGTCATCGTGACACCAGTCTCCACACCGAGGTCGACGGCCAGGGCGAGCGCGTCGATCGCCGATGCGAAGCTGCCGCGCTGCCGGATGCGATCGTGGACATCGGCCAAGCCATCGATGGAGACACGGAACTTGTCCAGGTACGGTGCCAGCTGCCGGACGGTGCCGAAGAAACCACGGTGGCCGTTGGTACAGATCTCCACCGCCAGCCCGCTGTCCTTGCAGAACTGGGCCACCTCCACGATGCCGGGGTGCAGCAGCGGCTCGCCGCCAAGCAGCGTCACCGCCTGGAGGGCGTACTCGTTTCGGAAGTGGGACACGAGTTCCACTGCCTCGGCCGTGGTGTACCGCTCACTGCTCTCCAGCAACTCACCGTGGAAGCAGTGCCGGCAACGGAAGTTGCAGCCGTACAGGAGTTGCAGGTACAGCCTCATCACGCGGGTGATCCCGGTGACCTGTTTGAGCATCGCTGCCTCCCTTGAACAGGACGTCCAATGACCTGTCCCGCGCAACACTCCTCTCTGGACGCCTGCGGCGAAATCGGCTCGACCCGTGGGCGGTTGCCACAGGCTGAGCCCACAGCGAAACGGCTGGTAACGCAGAGTCATCTACCGTACGCTGCGGGGGACCTAGGAGGCGCGGCGCGGTGACGAAACGCAAGACATTCGACCCAAGAAGCGTGCCGGTCTCCTTCTGGCGCACGGCCGATGTCCAGACCGCCTTGGCCCGCCATGAGGTCGGCGGGCTATTCCAGGTCTACCTGCGCCAGTTCCCGGATTGCACCCAGACCCAGCTGGCCCTGCTCACCGAACACGACCGCTCGGAGATCTCCAACTGGATCCGCGGGGTCCGAGCCGGTCGGGTGAGCGACATCAACGTGCTGACCCGGATTGCCGATGGCCTGCACATGCCCGACGAGGCCAGAGCTCTCCTCGGTCTCGCCCCCGCCTCGGTCCTGATGTCGAGCATCGCAGCCGCGGTCCCGCAGCCGCGACAACCGGGCGGCCATGCAGAGGTACCGCACGGCGCTGCGCCTCCGGCCTCCGCCGATTCCACGGACTGGCGTGTGGCGCTGCGCCGTTTCTGGGGACTGAGGCAGGACGCGCGCGTGGACATCGTGTGCTCGGAGATCCCCGAGCAGGAGCGGCCGTACTTTGCCAGCCCGCAAGACCGCAACTACCTGCGGTACGCCAAGTTCGCCGATCTCGACAGCCTCATCTACGTGCGCACCCGGCTGACCCAGCTGGACCCGGACCTGGTCATCCGGGACTTTTCCCCATCGGAGTACTTCGACACTGGGGTGGACACCCTGGTCGTCATCGGCGGTCCCCCCTGGAACGCGAAGTACCGCGAGTTCCTGCCCCAGCTGCCCTTCCACTTCGCCCCGCATCCCCTTGGCGAGGACGATCCCCTGGTTGTGCCGCAACTGGGCGATCTGACGCTTGGCCCCCGGTGGACTCCGGGCAGCGAGCTGCTGGAGGACATCGCCGTCTTCACCCGGCTGACCATGACGAAGGGGACGACCGTCTTCCTGCTCGGCGGCTGCCTGACCCTCGGCGTTCTCGGCGGCGCCCAGTGCTTCCTGCACGGCGAACGCGCAGCGGCCAACGCCCGCTGGCTGACCGAACTTGTCGGCGACGACGACTTCGTGCTCGTCACCAACGTCCGCCGGCTCGGCGGCATCGCGGACCTGGCCGACCTGACCGCCACCGAACCGCTGCTGCTCCTGGCCCGCAGCAACAACGACCCGTTCGCCGTCGTGTTGAAGAGCACCGACCGCTACGGCGGCGCATAACCGACGATCGCCCACGACTCCCGGGGAGTAGAGCAGTGATATCCGCCGCAGACATCCGCACGTACGTGGTCAACCTCCCGCGGCGCGCCGACCGGCGTAAGCAGATGGAAGCCCAGCTCCCCACGGAACTTGGGGCCACCTTCACCTCCGACTGGGCCGGGCCCTTCGACGGCTGGGAGCTGAATGGGCCCGTCCTGGAACGGCTCGATGTTGCCCTGTTTCCCTGGCAGATCGACTCGGACAACCCATGGTGGAGCCGCCCGCTCAAAACCGGCGAGATCGGCTGCAGCCTCGCCCACCTCGCCTGCTGGCGGCATGCGGCCGACACCAGCCAGGAGCCGTTCATCCTCGTCCTCGAAGACGACGCCGTCCTGGCCCCGGACTTCCTCCACGGCTTGCTCGCCCGCCTCGCCCAGCTCACCACGCAGGTCGAACCATTCGACCTGCTGTACCTGGGTCGCGTCCCCTTGGAGCCTGACAGCCCCTGCCTGCCAGGCATCGTCCGACCCGGATACAGCCACTGCACCTTCGGATACCTGCTTACCCGGCCGGCGCTCGCGGTGCTCCTCGCGGCGAGGCTGGATCAGGCCGTGGTTCCGGTCGACGAATTCCTGCCCTCGCTCTACATCGAACACCCGCGCACGGACCTGCGTGTTCGGTTCCCGCGACAGCTAAGGGCGCTGGCCCTTGAGTCGTCGCTCGTGCATCAACTCCCCAAAACTGAGGCGGGAAGCGACACCGAGGACTCACCGTTCGTCGACTGGCAGTAGCGACCGCCGCAGGCCTGGCGAGCGCAGCCCCCGCCAATGGCCGATCAGAGTCTGGAGCCGTGCCCCGGTCCACTGAGCAGCTGGCGTCCGTACGTTGGTGCCGGTGACCACATGCTCAGGGGGCACGTCCTGGGTCACGATCGCGCCCGCCGCGACGTAACTGCGTGGGCCGATGCGGACTCCGCCGACGACCAGGGCTCCGAAGCCGACGACACAGTCCTCCTCGATGACAGGCGGTGCCTCCTCCACCCCCCACCAGCCCTGGTGAGGCTGGGTGTACTCGTGAACGAGTTCGCCCATCACCGTGCTGCGGTCGCCGATCCGTGCGGCGTCGCAGACGAAGCCGGCGATCGTGCAGTCCGCACCGATCACCACCCGGTCGCACACGTAGGCGCCATAGGCGAGGCGGGTCCGATCGCCCACGCGGCTGTCGTAGCCGATGCGGACTTGGTCCTCCAGTACGCAATCGGCGCCGACCGTCACCCCTTCGTAGAGCACGATCTGGTTGAAGAGCAGGCTGCGGTCGCCGATCCGTACTGCAGCGCCGGGCTCGTTGCTGTCAGTTGCGGCGGCCGCGCGAAGCCTGGACTCCTTCGGGTGGCCCAGGACGCAGTACTCTCCGAGCCGGACCGTACCCGCCAGCGTCGCCGGCCCGTAGAGCGGGCGTGTCACTTCGAGCGCCCGGCCCGACCGACAAGCCAGTCAACCGAGACCTCGATCGCCTCGTCCTCCCGCTCGCGGGAGTCGAACCCGTGATCGGACCCGTGGACGGTGTGGAAGCCGCAGTCGGTGTGCTCCTTCGCGGCTTCACGGGCGATCTCGTAGGAGACGTAGCTGTCCTGGTCTCCGTGGACGATGAGTGCCGGAGTCAGGTCCGCTGTGAAGGCCTCGGCCGGCTGGTAGGAGCGCATCTCCGTGAACAACGGACGCCCCAGCTCGAACTCCCCGTCAAGGACCAAACCCCCCTCATCGCGCAGGCGATCCTGGGACTGCTTGCTGAAGTTTTGGATTCCCCATGGGAGTTCGGGTACCAGGAAGGTCCGCTGGAGGTCCAGGACTGGGTTCCAGAGCACCAGCCCGGACAGCTGTCCGCTCAGCCAGGGCAGAGACAGCGACGTCGCCACCGCGCCGAAGCTGGCGGCCACAACGAACAGCGGCCCGGGAAACTCACGCCTCGCGAAGTCGACCGCAGCCTCAAGATCCAGCATCTCGCCGGCGATCGTGATGCCTCGCTGCGTGCCGCCGCTGGCTCCGTGCCCGCGGAAGGAGAAACGGACGACCGCAAACCCAGACTCGGCCAGCGCGTCGGCCAGGCGGACGAACATGCCGCCCTCGTCCTTGTCCGCATTGATCCCGTGGGCCTGAACCACCGTGCCGATCGTCCGGCGTCCCGTCGGAACCCTGTGCACGACGGCGTCCAGCATGATGCCGTCCCCCGAGGTCAGTTGAATCTCGTCCACTTCGGATGCTCCTCACCGACGACAGCAGCAACTCCCCAACGGTACCCAACGCCGTTCCCGCCCGCGCCCGATTCCACTGAGGTGCAGTTGCTCCCGCGACGGACAGGCCTCGCCAGAACATCAGCGTGGTGCTGAGCGGTCAGTGCATGGCGATACCCGAGAAGCGGACAAGACAGCTGTCCGCAACCTCTCCGCCAGTGCCGCCGCACCTGTCCGAGACCAGTCCACTACGTGTCCACTTGCAGAGGATGGCAGAACAGGCAAGAAGCGAAGCACTCTTGGCATGCCATCGGACGCGATCGGTTGCCAACCGAGCGGACGATGTGAGCCCTCAGCTATACGGGGCCACTCCATTCACCAGGCCGACGTCTCCGGCCGCCCTGCCCTGAGGAGTCCGATGTCGACGAGCGCACCACCAGCACTGCCTGACCCCACCCGAGTGGCGGACCAGTACCGCATGCTGGTCATGCAGCCGGGCACCTTCTGCAACCTCGACTGTGCCTACTGCTACCTGGCGCTACGGCGCGAGCGACACCTGATGCACCCCGGCATCGCCGCCGCGGTTGCCGCCGACATTGCGCTGCAGGACGCCGACTATCAGGTGACCGTGCTGTGGCACGGCGGAGAGCCCACCGCAATCGGCTGCGAGAAGATGCGCGGGCTCCTGGCCCCGTTCGAGCCTCTGCGGCAGGCCGGCCGGATCCGGCACAGCATCCAGACCAACGCCACCCTCATCACGGACGAGTGGTGCGCCTTGTTCACCGAGTACGAGTTTCAGGTGGGGGTGAGCCTGGACGGCCCGCGGGACGCGAACACCGAGCGGGTCAACGGGGCGGGCAGGCGGGCCTTCGACAAGATCCTTGCCGGAATCGCGAGGATGGCCACCGCGGGCATCACCATGTCGTGCATCGCCGTCGTCACTCCCGACACGGTCGGCCGTGGACGCGAACTGCTCGCCTTCCTCGACTCCCTCGGCTTCGACAGGATCGGCTTCAACCTGGAGGAACGGGAGGGCGTCAACGACAGCCGGCCCTTGATCACACCAGCCGACGCCCGGCGATTCTGGCGCGACATCGTGGAGTACTGCCGCAGTGCCACAACACCTCCACGAATTCGTGAACTGGGCACTCTCGCACGCTACTTGCAGCCGGACATGGCGCCGGTGCGCGATGTGCTGCCCACCGTCACCTACGACGGCAAGATCGTCCTACTCTCCCCAGAGCTGGCGAACCTCCAGGCAGCCGAACACCACGACTTCGTGGTTGGCGACATCCGCCACGAGACGATCCAGCACGTCCTCACCCGCCACCACGGCATCGAGTACGTAGCGCAGTTCGAGCGCGGCCTGACCCTGTGCCGCGACAACTGCCGCTACTGGAACACCTGCTATGGAGGCTACGCCTCCAACCGATACTGCGAGCAGGGGTGTCTCGACATCACCGAGACTGCCCACTGCCGCGGAAGCCGCCAAGCCCTGGTCGACGCCGTCCTGGAGGCGGCCGACCCGGCAAGCGACGGCCAGCTCATCGACAACATCCACACCAACACCGGAGGAGCAACACATGCCCGCTGAGACGAGCCCCGACACCACCGGCGAGCCCGCCACCGAGTGCCCCCAGCGCGACGTGACCGCGGTGCTGGGCGCCTACAGCACCGATGACCCCGGCACCGGCGCCACCGACTTCGACAGCTTCTCGGACGGCGGCCGCTGACCCGATCCGCCCGTAAGGCTGGTGCCCCGAACATCCTCGGATGCGCGGGGCACCAGCGCGCTCACGCGAGGGGACGTTCCGAGAGCGCTATGAACTGCCCGGCGATGCGACCGTAGGGGGCGAGGAGCTGCCAGGCGTCGTTCACCGTCTCGCGCACCGGCCGGTACACCAGGCCGGCACGCTTCGCCGCCGAGGAGTCGAGCACCCGAGGCGCCGCCCACGGGCCGACCGCTTTGTCGTCGCCGGGCTCCCACTGCATCGCGGCCTGTGTTCCCACCACGGACGCGCACACCGACAGCAGGTTGGCCACCGGCATAGCAGAAGCCGCGACATCGAACACCTCGGTCCGCCGTCCGAAGTCCGCCCTATCGCACGCGAACGAGGCCAGGTCCCGGACGTCGATGATCTGCACCGGACGCTGCGGGTCGCCAGCGACGGGGACGGGGCCACCGCGCGCCAGCCGAGACAGCCACCAAGCCAGCTCACCCGCGGTGTCGGTGCTGTCGAGCACCGGACTACAGCGCAGGACTGACCAGCCGTCGGTGCCTTCGTCGGTGTCGGCTTCTGCTGCCGGGACGATGCGGACCCGGCGGCGGGCCGCTTCTTCATCGAGGCCGACCGGCCCGGTGCCGTCGAGGGTGGCATCGATGATCGCATCCCAGCGGGAACCGTTCCCGGGCCCGTTCCGGAGCACGCCGCCGGCAGATGTGCGCTCCATCGAGGTGACCTGCCAACGCCGCCGGCGAACCTCAGCAAGCACGGCTCGGCCAACCACGCACGGCCCGGTGATCACCAGCGCCGAGATCCGCATCTTGGCTCCCCTCAGTAGCTCGGACGACAGCACGCCCGCTGTCGGCAGACCCGCTCCACCCACTCAGTATGGACGCCCACGCACCCCATCAGGACCTGTTCTGGCCTTGGGCTACCCAATCGCGTTCCATCCCCAGGGGCGCTGTCCGTGCAGGTCTTGGAGGCACTCAAGCCGGTATCGGGCCTCCTGGAGATGGCGGTCGTCGGCGGCAGCGTGCTGGAGTGCGAAGCAGGTGACGCGCAGCTCCCGAACATCGCGGAGTATCGGGTAGCCCGCCCACTCGGTCACGTCCGTCCCGTATGCCTGGCAGTACGCGCCGTACTGCTCGCGGGACACGGTCCCGAAGGTGGTGAACCCGACGGCGGTGGAGGTGAGGTCCCACTCGGGTGGCCCCACTGAGGTCCGCTCGAAGTCGAGCAGAAACGTCCCCTCGGCGGCGACGGCGACGTTGCCGCCCCAGGCGTCCCCATGTATCACGCTGACCGGCATGCCGGCCGGAAGAGACATCCACGCCTTCTGAAGCCGAGCCAGGCGCTCGTGGAGCCAATCTTGCTCAGTCGGGCTGATGCTGGACGCGCTGTCGATCCGGTCGGTGAGGCGGACGAAGGGGTCGATCCGCCCCAGTGAGAAGGAGCCGGGCACGGGCAGCCCGTGCAGGCGCCGCAGCAGGGGGGCGAGTTCGGCGGCGGTGCCCGCCCGGTGCCCGGGCAGCTCGTGCCAGAAGGTCACCGGGCGGCCGTCAACCTCCAGGGGCTGCGCAACTCGGTCGAGTGGTCGAACGGCACGGACATCGTTGTCGCGCAGCCAGCGTGCGACCGCCAGCTCGCGCGTGGCCGCGGCGCGCTGCCCGGGCCGGGCGATGCGGGCAACCACCTGGCCATCCAGCCGCCAGAGGGCGTTCTCACTGATGCGGATCGGCTCAGCACCGGCCGACGACAGGCCGGCCTCGGCACACGCCTTCAGCAGCACAGCACGGGAGTTGTCTACCGTCATGTCACCACCGTAGAGGTGATCTTGGCGCGCAGGTCATCGATCTCCGGCACGGCACGGTGCCGGTCCGCGATACGGCCCAGCTCCTCCAACTCGTGCGTGGCCCGCCGCGAGCGGAGCAGCCGCACCTCAGAGAGGGCAGTGCGGCCCTCGTCCACTGCTTGGGCCGGGTCGCCGGTGGCCATCCGCAACGATGCGATCTTGGTGCGCGAGAAGGCCCGAGAGCGGGCAAACGCCTCACCATGGCCCTCGACCGCGGTCTGCAACCTCAGCAGTGCCTCATGAGGCGGGCGGCCTGCCTGGACGAGGTCGGCCAGAGCATGTCCAGTGTCACCATGGTGCTGGGCGCTGTCGTAGTACGCCATCCACGGGCCTTCGTCAGCGGGGACCACGGAGGCGAACGACTCGTCCGAAGCACCGACAGCGGCCAAACATTCCTGGGTGCGGCTCATCTTGGCCAGCGCCCGGGCGCGCGCGTTGTGCAGCATCGACCTCTCAGCTGGCGAGAGGCGATTGGCGTGCGCCAGCGCGAGATCGGCGAAGGTGAGGCCGGCGTCCGGATCCTGCCTCCACGTGGCTTGCCGCGACAGCAGGTTGAACGTGACCGCTCGCATGGACCAGTCGTTCACCTCCTCGGCGCAGGAGCAGGCGAAGACGAACAGCCGCCGGGCGTCCTCATGGGCGAAGGCGTCGAATGCCGAAGCTCCGACAACGGTTGCCAGTCGACTCACAGAGGTGAACAGCTGCGCCCGCAGTGCGTCGGGACAGCTGGCCTTGAGCAGGCCCTGTGCCCAACGCAGCTGGGTGAGCGCCGTCTCGCGGACCACCCCCGCACCGCCGTAGAGGTTGTCCCAGCGCCGCAAGGTGGTGGCGGCATCACGGATCTGATCGACATCGACCGGATGTACGACGGTGGGGGCAGCCGCGGCCGAGGAAGCGTCGATCAGTTGAAGAAGAGATCCAGCAGCGAGGACAGCGGTGCCGGCGGCAAGGAAGTTACGTCGGTCCATAGGAGGCTCGTTCCGCTCGGAGGGCGACCGTGGTACCTCCAGCGTGCTGTCCGACTCACCCTCACGGCGAGTGGACAGCACTCCCTCAAGCAGGTTGTCCACTTCCTTGGGACGCTTGTCCACTTCGCCCCGGACCGCGGCAGCCAGCAGGGCAAGACTTCCGCCCGTCCGAAGCTCAGCATCGAGCGCATCTGCCAGATGCGGACGGCAACTTCGTTCAGCCTTCTCGATCTTGCTGATTAAGTCCTTGCTGACGTGCACCAGGCGACCAAGCTCTCCCTGGCTCAGTCCTCGCCGTGTTCGCCACTCCCGAAGCTCTGCGCCAAGACGATCCGCCGGTGAGCGACTGGCATCGAGCGGCCGGGGCGGCGTTGGCATCTGCTCTCCAGGGGGCTCTGAAGTGGACAACACGACTGTCCGCTTGCCGGCCCTGGCCCTGCCGGTCGACATCGGACTGAATGGTTACCAGGCGTTCCAGCACCATTACACACCCACATGCGGCTCATTGTTGAGCGTTTGCCGATGAACTGATGCACCGTCCTGCCAGGTCGGCTATCCGGCCAGTCCGTCTGGTATCGCTAGCGACTGCTGGTCAACGCGGCTGGCATGCACTGCGCCAGCGCGGACTCGGGCGGGAGTGGACCTTCTTGTGGCCGTGCAACCGCCGTCCCAGTTGGCAGGAAATCGGCTAACAAACGAGCAATTGACCGAGTTCACTCGAACTCCCCGCTGGAACCCTGGCGGCTTCACCTCCCAGGCGTTCACCGTCGGTGAACTGATCGCCCTGCCCTGCGACGCCGCAGGGTCGCAGAACCACCACCTCACCGGAGTACAGATGCCGGTTAGCCTCGTCATGGCCGAGCCCATCACCCAGCCCCCGACGGCACCGGTCCGCTCGTCCACGCACACGACGCCGGACTCACCACCTTCGCGTCCGCCCCCCTGCACGGCGGTGGGCTGCCCGGCCTGATGGCACCCGAACTGGTGAACCTCATCAGCCCCGGCGCGACCCCGCACGCCGCCGCGTACCAGCTCATCGCCGCGTGCCCGGCGCTGGACGTCGTCCTCACCTCGACCAGCACCCGCCAGCACTGGGACGATGCCAGGGGAGCCCTCGCCCAACCGATCCCCGACGACCGACTCCGGATGGTACTTGATGTCCTTTCAACCGGATGACGACACCCGGAACGACCTGACCCATGCACACAGCAGGGCCGCGAAGTTCCTCGGCCTCGTGTGTACCGGACGGCCGGTCTACGGCACCTCCGGAACCACCACCGGCCGCCGAGCTGGTGAACTCTGGCTCCGCGTCTCCAGAAGCAGCCGCCGCAGAGCGCCCCGGCCGACCGGCGAGGGCGCCCTCGGCGCCGAGCAGCTCGTCCCCGCCTCCGTCCCGCGCCCCCGGCTCCGCGACACCGTGGACTGGACCGAGGCTGGCTGGTTCTACCAGGCCGACGTCTTCGACCTCGTGGGTTCTGCGGTCTCCTCGACCCCGGACCTCCGTGATGACCCCGGCCTGGACGATGGCTGGTGGACGGGGCTGCGGAACGCGCTGGCCGGCATTGCGGAAGCACCGGGCACGAAGATCACTCTGCGCCAGGCGTGGGTCGACGAGGTCTTCCCGAAGTACCTCGGCATCCCGGCCCCCGCCGAAATCGAGCGGACCACCGGGCACGGTGATCTCCAGTGGGCGAACCTGACCGCCGAACCGCTCGAGATCCTCGACTGGGAACGCTGGGGCCTGGTGCCTGTCGGCTACGACCCTGCTGTCCTGTGGGTCAGCAGCCTCCTCGTGCCCGCGGTCGCGGACCGCATCCGCACGGAGTTCGCCGACATCCTCGACACCCCCGCCGGACGCGTCGGTCAGCTCATCGCTCTCGCGGAGATGCTCCAGGCTGTAGATCGGGGGTACTACTCAGAACTCGCCCCTCTCCTCGCTGACCGGGTACGTGAGCTGACCGGTGTCACCCCACCGCAGGGCACCGACGCCGGCTCCGTCCGGTAGACCATGGACCTCCGGCGGGAGCCCGTCGATCACGTCCTGGACCAGGTGGAGCAGCGCATCGGCACGAAGTTGGACCGGCGGAGCGCAGTGCGCAAGCGCCGGACGGTCGGGGTCGGCACCGACCGCGGCAGCTGGGCCCGGGTTGAACGCCGCCCCTGGGCGCGGGCGCGGGAACAGGGATGGGGCGGAGTCGAAGCCGCAGCGGTGTTGGCTAGCGTGGCGATGCCACTCTGGTATGGGTCGACGACATGGCAGGACCCGGACGACGGGGCGATCTGGCATGTGGACGAGACCTCGCTGCTGCCTGAGCTCCCGGTCGGGGCCGCGGTGGTGACCGTGGACCCGGAGCTGCCGGATGAGTGGTGGTGCTCGTTGAACTCCTCGCTGGCAGCGCTGGCCGTTCAGCACACGGCCCGGGTGGCGGCCCCGGACACCGAATGGATCACGCAGCAGCTGGTCGACGACACAATCAAGGCCGCCTTTCCCGGAGCGCGCGAAACTCAGGTGGAGCGGTGGTGTCCTGCTCACGCCGACCTGAACTGGGCGAACGTCACCGGCCCTGGTGCGTTCTGCATGTTTGACTGGGAGGACTGGGGAATGGCGCCACGCGGACTCGACTCGGCGTCGCTGTACGCCGCCTCCCTCGCCGTACCGGCGCTCGCGGACCGGGTACGCAGGGAGCGCCGGGCCGACCTTGAGAGCCGCGACGGGATGGTGATGCAGCTGTTCGTGCTGGCGAAGATCGTCGGACCACACTCTGGTCCGAACGACCCGCGAATGGGGCCGGCGCACCGGGAGGCCACGCGGCTGATCCACGCCCTTCAAGGGGACTGAACGTCACCCTGACTGCAAGGCGCCAACGTCAGCGAATAGGGAAGGAATACGCATGGCCCCCACCACGCGCCGTCCGGCCGGCCACGACGCCGAGGACATCGCGAGCGCGAAGGAGCGAGGCTGTAGCGATCTGGCACCCATCGACGACGCATACCAGGCAGGCGAGATCACGGCCACCGAGTGGCACGCCGCCGTCCTGGGCGTCATCGAACCGGCCTACCTCAACGGCGACAACCCGCGGGCCCAGTCCGGCCACAGCGGCGACGAGACACGCTGGCGAGAAGCCCGCGGCCTGCTCGTCGACCTGCTCCCGCCCCACGGTGGAACGTTCCTCGACATCGGATGCGCCAACGGTCACCTGATGGAGAGCCTGACCGACTGGGCGGCTGAAACAGGGATCATCATCGAGCCCCACGGGGTGGAGATCTCCACCGCCCTTGCCGACCTCGCCCGAACCCGACCTCGCCGCCTCAGCTCAGCACCTGCTGGAGCAGTGCCTGACCGGAGCTGGCCCGCGAAGCCCTCACTCTCACCGGCATGTCCCGGCTGTGCGTGGCGGGCGGGGTGGGGCTGAACTGCTCCGCCAACGGCCGCCTCGCCCAACTCCGTGGTGTGGAGGAGCTGTTTGTCCAGCCGGCCGCCGGGGACGCCGGCTGCGCCGTCGGTGCGGCGCTCGAGGTCGCGCTGCGTGGCGGCGATCTCACCTTGCCGGGGCCGGCGATGACCACTGCCGCCCTCGGCCCCGCCTTCGACCCAGGCACCATCCGCACTGTTCTGGACGACTACGGGCTGGCCTACCGCGACCACGGCGACAACGTCCCAACTGTCGTCGCCGGGCACCTGGAGCTCGGGCGCACCGTCGGCTGGTTCCAGGGCTGCATGGAGGCCGGGCCTCGCGCGCTCGGACGACGAAGCATCCTCGCTGACGCCCACAACCTCCAGGCTCGCGACCATATCAACGACCACGTCAAGCACCGGGAGCCCTGGCGGCCCCTCGCCCCGGTCCTCCTCCAGGAGGCCGCGCCCGACCTGATCGGCACCAGCACGCAGCACCCGTTCGTGATCGTCGCCCGGCAGGCCGCCGACGCCGCGCAGGGACTGATCCCGGCCGCCGTGCACACCGATGGCACGCTGCGCCCGCAGACCGTAGCCCGCGACGACGCCGATCCGTACGCGCGGTTGCTGGCCTCGTTCGCCGAGCAGACCGGTCGGCCACCCGCACTGCTGAACACCAGCTTCAACCACGAGGCCGAGCTGATCGTATGCACGCCCCGCGACGCGGTCGCCACCTTCGCCGCTGGCCCCCTGGACATGCTCACGATCGGCCCCTTCCTCGTCCGCAAGGACCGTCATAGCTGACTGTCCGACACCACGCGCTCACAGCCGGTACGTTGAAGCACGGTCTCTGGTTCTCATCCGCAGCAAGCGAAGGATCGATTCGCGATGACCAGCACAACCTCACCCGGCCTGACCGTCGCCGAACGGCTGCGCGCCGAGCACGGCCCAGCGCTCACGATCGGCGCCGACTGCGACCTGCCCGACGACCTCGTCATCGAGATCGACACCGGCGCGCAGCTGACGATCGGCGAGCGGGTCTCGATCCGCCGTGGCTCCACCATTCAGGTCCACCGCGGCGCCACCGTCGCCATCGGCGACGATGTTGCCATAGGAGAGCACACCTTCATCTCGGCCATGGCCGGTATCCGCCTCGGCGACGGCTGCGCCCTGTCGAACATGGTCGACCTGCACGACCACAACCACCGAGAGCGCTCCGCCGCGAACGTGCCTACCGGGCAGTTCGTGCCGTGGGCGTCTGGCTTCGAGGCCGCGCCGATCATCATCGAGCCCGGCGTGATCCTCTCCAACAAGGTCACCGTCACCGCCGGGGTCCGCATCGGAGCCAACTCCCTGATCGGGGCGAACGCGGTTGTCTCCCACAGCACCGCCCCCGACACCGTGGCCGCGGGCGTCCCCGCCAGCGTTCGCCGACACTTCAGCGGCGCCCCCACGCCGCGCGAGGACCGGCGCGTCCTGACCGTCGGGTTCTTCGGCACGTCGATCATGGAGCATCTGGAGGCATTCAACGCACAGATGACCACGCAGGCGAACCTGCCCGAGGTTGGCGCCAAGGTCACCGTCGAGGGCTGGAACCAGCGCGGCTGGGTCCACCGTCTCGCGCTGTCGCTGCGTGCCGCCCATGGCCACGTCGGCTTCGACGTCCGCAACCTGGGCGAGGGCGGCGCTACCAGCCGCGACATCGCCGCCATCGTGGAGTCCGACCGGGCCACCACCGGCACCGACTACGACCTGGCATTCCTGGGCTGCGGCATCAACGACGTCTGGCGCTGCTTCCAGGGCCGGCTGTCCGAGGCGGTTGACCTCGAGGAGTACACCTGGCACATCAACACGATGCTGGAGCAGCTGACCGGCTACTCCCGTCAGGTCGTCGTCGTCAGCGAGACCCCGTTCGGGCCCGTCGATGCCCCCGAGGCCGTGACGGAGATGAACGCCGAACTCGCCCGCTACAACGAGGCCGCCCGCACGGCGGCCGCCGCGCACGGCGCACTGTTCCTGGACGTGTGGACCCCGTTCACCGCGGTTGCCCGCCACTTGCCGGCCGACGACGCCACGGGTGGGGTGTGGAGCGACGGTGTCCACCTCACCGAACTCGGTGACACCGTGCTGCTCCAGCAGGCCGAGCGGCTTCTCGCCGAGCACGGCATCATCAGCAAGCTCCTGGACTACCCGCTCTTGGAGCGCGATCAGGCCCTGACGGCGTACGGTCCGCTGTTCGCCCTCTACCGGCCGATCAGCTCCTGAACCGGCGGGGGGGGGGGGGGGGGGGGGGGGGGGGGGGGGGGGGGCGGGGGGGGGACCTCGGCATGCCTCCCCTTCTTCCCCTCCCCGCTAGATTCCAG
>NZ_JBVHLF010000026.1:0-1136 GCF_055559155.1 Kitasatospora sp. NPDC024654 | reverse complement strand
GTTTTTTCTCCTTTTCCCCCCCTCCCCCCCCCCCCCCCCCCCCCCACCCTCCCCCCCCCCCCCCCCCCCCCCCCCCCCCCCCCCCCCCCCCCCCGGCCGCCATCCTGCCCTTCCCGCCCCTGTCCTTCGGAGGAGTTGACCGTGACCCCGCCGGGCCGTGCGCACATACCCGCTCGCCGCCGCGTTACCCCTGCTCGATGTCGGCCGTCTCCAGGAATGGGGCCGGATCCTCGCCGACCGGCTGCCCGCAGGCCAGCGGCTGCTGGTCGCGGGTAACGGCGGCAGCGCGGCCGAGGCCCAGCACCTGACCTCCGAGCTGGTGGGCCGCTTCCGTGCCGAGCGGGCTCCGTTGTCCGCCATCGCGCTGCATGCTGACTCCTCATCGGTGACCGCTATCGCCAACGACTACGGCCAGAACGAGGTTTTCGCCCGGCAGGTTCACGCGCATGGCCGGCCCGGCGACCTCGTCCTCTTTTCCAGCGTCGGACCACCGCTGCGCGCTCTTCAGGACGCCGGTGTCGCCCTGCTCGTCGTCACCAACCAGAGCGGCCTTGCGCGTGGGCTGTTCAACGAGGATGATCTGGCCGCGATGCACGAACGCCTCAAGGAGCTCTTGGCCCGCGAGGACGTAAGGCTGGACGGCATCTACGTCTGCCCTCATCACCCGGAGGGTTCAGTCGCCCGTTTCCGGACGGTCTGCGCATGCCGAAAGCCCTCCCCAGGAATGATCTATCAAGCCGCCCATGACCTTGACCTCGACATCGGCCAGTCCTGGATGGTCGGCGACTCTGCTTGCGACATCGAGGCTGGCTATGGAGCCGGAACCCGCACGGAGCTCGCAGCCAAGCTGCCGCAAGCCGGTGTTGCAGCGCACCTGCGCGGGGCGACGACAGCCGACGTGCTCGATCAGGTCTGGCGCGCGATCAATCGCTGATGCCCCGCAGGAAAGGTCGTGATCGTGAGCATGCTGAAGTTCGACTGGGCGGAACAGATCGCGGAGCAGGAACTGGGGTTGAGCTTGCCCCGGCGTTGGGCGCACTCAGAGTGCGGTTCGCGCCGTAATGCCGGGTTTGGCGTCGCTCGATGGGGTGACATTGGGGCATCTCTGCCGGTCAGGCATTCGAGATTCGCTTGAG
>NZ_JBVHLF010000025.1:0-100107 GCF_055559155.1 Kitasatospora sp. NPDC024654 | reverse complement strand
AGGGGGGGTCGACTAGTGCCGCTCCCGCGGTTTGTTCTCCTTTTCGTCCACCCCCACCCCCCGACTGCACCTGGCGCGACCGCTAGGTGGGGCGCCGCCCCGGAAGACGGGCCGCCGCCGCCGGTACCGTCAGCGCTTCCGCTTGCGGGCCGAGGCGACCAGCAGGACCACGCCCACGCCGACCAGCGCGACCGGCACGATCCGCTCCCTGCGCGGCGCGCCCTTCTCGTCGACGAACTCCGCCTTGATCCGCTCCAGCCCCCGGCTGGCGTCGGCGTACGCCCGGCCGAGCTTCTGCTCCACCGAGGCCAGCGTCCGCGCCCGGACCTGCGCGGCCACCGTGGTCGGGTGCACCCGCATGGCCAGCTCGTCCAGGGTCTCCGCCAGCTGGGCGCGGGTGCGGGTGATGTCCGCCTCGATCTCGGCGGTGGTCCGCACCGCACCGTCCTTCGTCCTACCCTCGCCCACCCGGGCCACCTCACTCGCCTCTCGTCACGGTCTGCTTCCGGATCAGTCTGTCAGCTCCGGTGCCGAGCCGCGCAGTCCCACCCACCATCAGAGGTAGGTTTGCGGTGGCACGGCCACCAGATCCAGCACGAGGAGAGAGTCACCGTGAGCGAGCGCCTCCAGCCCGGGGACACCGCCCCCGCCTTCACCCTGCCCGACGCCGACGGCAAGCAGGTGTCCCTCGCCGACTACCTCGGCCGCAAGGTGATCGTCTACTTCTACCCGGCCGCCCTCACCCCCGGCTGCACCACCCAGGCCTGCGACTTCACCGACAACCTGGAGGTCTTCGCCGGCGCCGGCTACGAGGTCATCGGCATCTCGCCGGACAAGCCCGCCAAGCTCGGCAAGTTCCGCGAGGCCGAGAACCTCGAGGTCACCCTGCTGGCCGACGAGGACAAGCAGGTCCTGGCGGCGTACGGCGCGTACGGCGAGAAGAGCCTGTACGGCAAGACCGTGGTCGGCGTGATCCGCTCGACCGTGATCGTCGACGAGGAGGGCAAGGTCGAGCGCGCCCTCTACAACGTGAAGGCCACCGGCCACGTCGCCAAGCTGCTGCGCGACCTCAAGGTCGAGACGGCCTGACCAAGGACGCCGCGGGGCCCCGGCACCCGCCGGGGCCGCACCGCGCTCACCCCGGCAGCCCGACCGCCCGCTCCCCGCTGCGGCGCTGCTGGATCACCACCGCCACCACCAGCAGCGCGCCCTGCGCGACGTTCTGCCAGAACGCGTTGATCCCCTCCACCGTCAGCCCGTTCTCCAGCGCGCCCAGCAGCGCCACCGCCAGCAGCGTGCCGCCGACCCCGCCCTTGCCGCCCTTGAGAGCGCAGCCGCCGAGCGCCGCCGCCGTGATCGACTGCAGCTCCAGCCCCTCGCTGCCCGAGGTCGGCTGCCCGGAGCCGGTCCGCGCGGTCAGCAGGATCCCGGCCACCGCCGCGACCACGCCCAGCAGGCTGTACACCGCGATCAGGTACTTGTTGATGGCGATGCCGGCCAGTCGGGCGGCCGTGTCGTTGCCGCCGATCGCGTAGAGGTTGCGGCCGATGTCCGTGTACTTCAGCATCACGTGCACCGCCAGCGCGACCACGATCAGTATCCACACCATCACCGGCAGCGCGGCGATCTTCCCCCGACTGAGGAAGACGAAGACGCTGTTGTTCAGCACGTATCCCTGGGCCGCGCCGTTCGAGAGCAGCTGGGCCACACCCTTGTACGCGGCGAGGCCGGCCAGCGTGGCGATCGTCGCGTTCACCCGCCCGTAGACGATGATCACCCCGTTCAGCACCCCGACCGCCGCGCCCATCACGAGCGCCACCGCGATGCCCAGCACGGCGCTGGAGCCGGTCGAGGTGAAGACCATCGCGCTGACCACCGAGTACAGGCCGGCCTGCGAGCCCACCGAGATGTCCAGGCCGCCGCAGATGATCACGACGGTCTGCACCACGGCCAGCACGCCGCTGATCGTCACCGCCTCGGCGATCACCTGGATGTTGGTCCAGCTCAGGTAGTTGTCGTTCAGCGAGCCGAAGAGCGCCAGCATCACCGCCAACGCGCCGATCAGACTGAGGTTCTGCCCGCCGACGGCGGCGAGCAGGCCGCCGGCCCGCCCGCCGCGACGCACCGGCACGGCCTTCTCGGACACGGTCGTGGTACTCATGCCGTCCTTCCTTCGTCACGCGACCCGGTCGGCACACCCGACACCAGGTCGTCGGCCATCGCGAGCGCGAGGATCCGCTCCTCGGTCGCCTCGGCGCGGCTCAACTCGCCGGTGATCCGGCCGTTCTGCATCACCACCACCCGGTCCGACAGCCCCAGCACCTCGGGCAGCTCGGAGGAGATCACCAGCAGCGCGACGCCCTCCTTGGCCAGGTCGGCGATGATCTGGTAGATCTCCGCCTTGGCCCCGACGTCGATCCCGCGGGTCGGCTCGTCCAGGATCAGCACCTTCGGCCGGCGGGCCAACCAGCGTGCCAGCACCACCTTCTGCTGGTTCCCGCCGGACAGCTTGCGCACCTCGTGCTCGATCGACGGCGCCCGCACCCGCAGCCGGTCCGCGTACTCCTGCGCCAACTCCCTTTCCGCCGACCGCCGGACGAACCGTCGGCGGCGCAGCCGGTCCAGCACCACCAGTGAGGTGTTCTCGCGGATCGAGCGGTGCAGGAAGAGCGCCTGCGCCTTGCGCTCCTCAGGCGCCAGGCCGAGTCCCGCCCGGATCGCCGCCCCGGGGCCACCGTGACCCAACGCCTCTCCCTCCAGGAGGACTTCGCCGCTGCGGATCGGGCGGTCGCCGGCCAGCGCGAGCGCCAGCTCGGACCGGCCCGCCCCGATCAGCCCGGCCAGGCCCACCACCTCGCCGGCCCGGATCCGCAGGCTCACCCCGGTCACGTCGTCCGTGCTCACGTCCCGCACGTCCAACACCACCCGGTCGGTGGCGACCTGTTGGCGGACGAACATCGCCGACAGGTCGCGGCCCACCATCAGCCGGACCAGATCCGCCTCGTCCGCCTCCGCCGCGGCCAGCACCCCGGCCACCGATCCGTCCCGCAACACCGCTATCCGGTCGGCCAGTTGGAAGATCTCCTGCATCCGGTGCGAGACGTAGACCACCGCCACGCCGTCCGCGCGCAGCCGACGGATCAGCGCGAAGAGCGCCGCCACCTCCTGCTCGGAGAGCGAGGAGGTCGGCTCATCGAACGCGATCACCCTCGCCTCACCGGTCAACGCCCGCATGATCTCGACCAGTTGGCGTTGGGCCGGGGTCAACTGGGAACCCAGCAGGTCCGGGTCGAGCACCCGGTCGAAGCCGAGCCGGTCCAGGTCGGCGGCGATCCGGCGGCGCAGCTCGGCCCGGTCCAGCCGGCGGCCCGAACGGTGGGGCAGCGCACCGGCGTAGACGTTCTCGGCGACCGAGACGTGCGGGATGATCTCCGGCTCCTGCGGGATGATCCGGATGCCGGCCGCCCGTGCGTGGGCGGGAGTCGGCAGCGCCAGCTCGACGCCGTCGAGCGACACCGTTCCCTCGCTCGGCTGGTGGTCTCCCGTCAGGATCTTCAGCAGTGTGGACTTGCCCGCGCCGTTCTCCCCCATCAACGCCGTGACCTGGCCGGCCGGGAACTCCAGGCTCACCCCGTCCAGCGCCCGCACCGCGCCGAACCGCTTGCCGAGGCCGCGCACGGCGGCACCCGTGTTCACCTCTGTCGCCGTCATCCCGGCCTCAGCTGCACTGCAGGCCGGACGCCTGCCAGTCGGACGGATCCACCATCGCGGTGGGCGCGTCCAACTCCTGCGGGAACGGCTTGCCGTTCCTCAGCCGGTCCACCATGGTCTGCACGGCCAGCGCGCCCACGTCACTGCCGTTGATGAAGAGCGCCGCCTTCATCCCGGACGGCTTGCCGCTCCCCCAGTCCTTGCAGGCCAGGTAGGCGCCGAGACCGATGCCGATCACGTTGTCGGGGGTCACCCCGGCGTTCTGCAGCGCGGTGATGCCGCCCTGCACGTTCTCGTCGTTGCAGCCCCAGACCACCCAGTGCTTGACGCCCGGGTTCGCGGTGATGGTCGCGGCGACCTTGTCCTGGGCGCCGGTCGGGGTGTTGTCGGTGGCCACGTCGATGTTCTGCACGCCGGCGCCGCCCCCGGCGGCGAACGCGGCCTTGGCTGCGTTCACCCGGTCGCCGCAGACCGTCACGTCCTGCTGCCAGGCCGAGATGGTCCGGGTGTCGGCAGCCGCCCAACCGGCGTCCTTGTACTCCTCGGCCGCCCGCTGGCCCACCTGGGTGCCCATCTGGGTCCCGCTGAACCCGATCCGCGGCACCAGCGCGGACGCCGGGCACTTCGACGGGTCGGGACCGGTCGCGCAGACCTGGTCGTCCGAGGTGAGCAGCGCGACCTTGGCGTCCTTGGCGGTCTGCACCACCTGCGGCCCGACGGACGGATCCGGCACCACCACGATCAGCCCGTTGGTCTTCTGCGCGATGGCCGACTGCTCGGCGCTGACCGTCTGGTTGGCGTCCGTCCCCAGGTTGACCACGTTGAGGCTGACCCCCAGCTGAGCCGCCTTCGCCTTCGCCCCGGCCGCCTCGCCGACGAAGTACTCCTGGTCCCCCTGTTTCTGCAGGTACGTGATCGATATCTTCCCGGTCACCTTGGCCACGTCGTCCGAGGCGGACGCGCCGGTGCTCTCCTGCCCACTCGAACAGGCTGCCAGCCCCAGCACGGCCAACAGGCCGACAGCAGCGGCCGCCCGACGACGACGGTTGTGCGAGGTGCTCATAAGGCGGACGCTCCTTCAGCTCACAATCAATCAGAACTAAACATGATCGAACGCATCGTGGGATATGACACCCTCAGACTCCCCTCCCGTCAAGAGTTTCCGCACACATCCGCACAGGTCGCGACAGAACCGTTGTCCGATGTACACCGACAAGACGGTCGCGGTGGTGGATCCGCCGAGCCGACAGGCCCCTGGTGGCCCACCGGAACTGTGGTGACGAAGCAACCGACGGGCCAGTAGCATGACGGGGTCGGTGGATGCGCGGTCTTGGCGGAATTGGCAGACGCCCTGGCTTTAGGTGCCAGTGAGGGAAACCTCGTGAGGGTTCGAGTCCCTCAGGCCGCACCAGCACAGCGAACGAAGGCTGCCCGGAGCAACACACGCTCCGGGCAGCCTTCCTCGTTCTTCGTTCTTCGTTCTTCGGTTCGAGTGTCAGCCCAGCAGTTCGCGGACGATCGGGGCGAGCGCGCGGAAGGCCTGGCCACGGTGGCTGATGGCGTTCTTCTCCGCGGCGGTCAGTTCGGCACAGGTGCGGCTCTCGCCGAGGGGCTGGAGGATCGGGTCGTAGCCGAAGCCGCCGTCGCCGGCCGGGGCGGTGCGGAGTTCGCCGAGCAGGCGGCCCTCGACGACGCGCTCGGTGCCGTCGGGGAGGGCGAGGGCGGCCGCGCAGGCGAAGTGGGCGGTGCGGTGCGGGGGCGCGATGTCGGAGAGCTGGGCGAGCAGCAGCTCCAGGTTGGCGCGGTCGTCACCGTGCTTACCGGCCCAGCGGGCGGAGAAGACGCCGGGGGCGCCGCCCAGCACGTCGACGCAGAGGCCGGAGTCGTCGGCGACCGCCGGCAGGCCGGTGGCGCGGGCCAGCGCGTGCGCCTTGAGCAGGGCGTTCTCGGCGAAGGTGACCCCGGTCTCGGGCACGTCCGGGATCTCCGGATAGGCGTCGGCACCGACGAGTTCGAAGTCGAGGCCGGCCGCGCCGAGGATGGCGTGCAGCTCGGCGACCTTGTGCCGGTTGCGGGTGGCGAGGACGAGGCGTCGGGGGGTGCTCATGGTTCCCCAGTATCCCAAGCCGGCGGCGCCCCGGGTCAGCCGGCGCAGACCTTGGTCAGGTTGCCGGCGGCGGAGCTGAGCGGACCCAGGTCGGGCGCCTTGTTCTGGTCGATCGCCTGCTGCACCAGGTCGACCTGCTTCTGCAGGTCGTTGACGGCGTTGGTGACGTCGGAGCTGCTGGCCTTCCTGTCGAGCTCGTCGATGTCGTTCCTGAGGTTCTGCATCGCCTTGCCGGCCGCCGCCGGGTCCTGGTCGGCCTTGTTGTAGGCGCTGCCGAGCTGGCCGATGTCGCCGCCGATCCGCACCGCGGTGCTGCCACAGTCGATGGCCTTCTGGGTGGCGGAGCAACTGACGGCGCTGAGCGGGAGAACGACGAGCAGCGCGGCCACGGCGAGGGTGGCGGGACGGGTGACGCTGGCCGGCATCGGGTCCTCCGGGGAAGGCGGCGGAACGGTCCGTCAGGGACGACACCCGCACCACGGCCGGCGGTTCCCGTACGGGCCTGTTCCCGGCCAACCTACGGGACGGTTCGCGGACCTGTACAGTCCGGACGGCGGCGCGCAACTGACCGTGCGCCGGTTGCGGCGGCACCCGTGCGCCGCCGCGAACCACGTGCGGGATCAGCCCTCCAGGGCCTTGCGCTGGATCTCGTCGAGCTCGGCGCAGCCGAGGGTGCCGAGGTCGAGCAGCTGGTCGAGCAGGGCACGGTCGAACGGCGCGCCCTCGGCGGTGCCCTGGACCTCGACGAAGCGGCCGTCGGAGGTGCAGACGATGTTCATGTCGGTCTCGGCCCGGACGTCCTCCTCGTACTGGAGGTCGAGCATCGGGACGCCGTCGATGATGCCGACGCTGACCGCGCTGACGCCGCCGGTGATCGGCTGGCCCTTGGCGCGCAGCAGCTTCTTCTCGCGGGCCCAGGACACCGCGTCGACCAGGGCGACGTAGGCGCCGGTGATCGCGGCGGTCCGGGTGCCGCCGTCGGCCTGCAGGACGTCGCAGTCGAGCACGATGGTGTTCTCGGCCAGCGCGCGGTGGTCGACCACGGCGCGCAGCGAGCGCCCGACCAGGCGGCTGATCTCGTGGGTGCGCCCGCCGATCTTGCCGCGGACCGACTCGCGGTCGCCGCGGGTGTTGGTGGCGCGCGGGAGCATGGCGTACTCGGCGGTGACCCAGCCCTCACCGCTGCCCTTGCGCCAGCGAGGGACGCCCTCGGTGACGCTGGCGGTGCAGAGGACCTTGGTGTCGCCGTAGGAGACGAGGACGGAGCCCTCGGCGTGCTTGCTCCAGCCGCGCTCGATGCTGATCGGGCGGAGCTGGTCGGGGGTGCGGCCGTCGATGCGTGACATAGCGCCTGAGCGTAGCCGTTCCGGCCGTACCGGACGTACCGCCCACCGGGATCGCCGGAGCCCGCGGCGGCGACGGCCCGCCACCGCCGCTGCGGTGACGGGCCGTCGCCGGTGTGGATCAGCCGGTGTGGGTCAGTTCACACCCACGGTCACATCATGTCCTCGATCTCGCCCGCGATCGGGTCGGCGTCGGTGCCGATGACGACCTGGATCGCGGTGCCCATCTTGACGACGCCGTGGGCGCCCGCGGCCTTCAGCGCGGCTTCGTCGATGAGGGAGGCGTCCCTGACCTCGGTCCGCAGGCGGGTGATGCAGCCCTCGACCTCTTCGATGTTGTCGATGCCGCCGAGACCGGCGACGATCTTCTCAGCCTTGCTGGCCATGTCTTTCTCCCTCTGTCCCGGCGCACCGGCTGCTCTGCCGGAGGCCGTCCTGCCTCTGTGCCGTGTGGCGCGGTGCCGTGTGGCGCGGTGCCGTGTGGCGCGGTGCCGTGTGGCGCGGTGCCGTGTGGCGCGGTGCCGCGTGGCGGCGCGTGGGGGGGTGACACGGGCTCAGCCGCCCGGTCGTGCACCGGCGCGACCAGCATCGCCCGGTTCGCTCCGATCCGCCACGCTAGACCACGATTGGCGCAGTTCCACGAGCGGGCACCGGCTCCTCCTCCCAGGATGACGGTGAGTGGGATTCGGGTCCTCGTGCGCACGCGCGGCTGTCCGCAGCCGGTCTACACCACTGGTCTACACCACCGCGACTGCACTCCCCAAACGCGCGGCCGGCCGCCGGTAGTTCCCCGACCGCCCCGAGAGGCAGCGGAGGCACGATGACGGGTTCGGCGGGTGCCGCGCCTGGGGCGCGGGGCCGTCCGGAGAAGCAGTGGTGGCAGAGCTTCTACGGCGGGCTGCAGAAGATGGGCCGGAGCCTGCAGCTGCCGGTCGCCGTGCTACCCGCGGCCGGCATCCTCAACCGGCTCGGCCAGCCGGACATCTTCGGGCCGGGCGGCCGGATCGCCGACTGGCCCGATGTCGCCAAGGTGCTGGCCGGGGCCGGCGGCGCGCTGCTGGACTCCTCGCTCGGGCTGCCGCTGCTGTTCTGCGTCGGGGTGGCGATCGGGATGGCCAGGAAGGCGGACGGCTCGACCGCGCTCGCCGCGGTGGCCGGCTTCCTGGTCTACTACAACGTCCTGCACCAGTTCCCGGTGCGGTCGGCCGGCACGTCCCCGAGCTACCAGAACCCCGGGGTGTTCGGCGGCATCGTGATCGGCCTGCTGGCCGCCCGCTGCTGGGTGCGGTTCCACCGGACCAAGCTGGTCGACTGGCTCGGCTTCTTCAACGGCCGCCGGCTGGTCCCGATGATCATGGCCTTCGTGGGCACCGTCTTCGCCGTGCTCTGCCTCTTCGTCTGGCCGCCGGTCGGGCGCGGGCTGACCGACTTCAGCCGGTGGCTGACCGACCTGGGCCCGACCGGATCGGGAATCTTCGGCGTGACCAACCGGGGCCTGCTGGTGGTCGGCATGCACCAGTTCCTCAACACGTTCCTCTTCTTCCAGTACGGCAGCTACACCAAGCCGGACGGCACGGTGGTCAACGGCGACGTCAACCGGTTCCTGGCCGGCGACCCGACGGCCGGGCAGTTCACCTCCGGGTTCTTCCCGATCATGATGTTCGCGCTGCCGGCCGCCGCACTGGCCATGGCCCACTGCGCCGAGCCGCGCCGGCGCAAGGAGATCACGGGCCTGATGACCTCGGTCGCGCTGACCTCCTTCGTGACCGGGGTCACCGAGCCGGTCGAGTACTCCTTCCTCTACGTCGCGCCGGTGCTGTACGTGATCCACGCGCTGCTCACCGGTCTGTCCATGGCGGTCACCTGGGCGCTCGGCGTGCACGACGGCTTCAGCTTCTCGGCCGGCCTGATCGACTACCTGATCAACTGGAGCCTGGCCACCAAGCCCTGGCTGATCATTCCGATCGGGGCCTGTTTCGCGGCCGTCTACTACGCGCTCTTCCGGTTCCTGATCACCCGGCTCGACCTGCTCACCCCGGGCCGCGAGCCGGAGGAGGTGCGGGAGGACGTCACCAAGGACTGACGGAGGAGGGGACTTAATACCCTGGTGTAGACCAATAGGCTGCGAAGATCATTAATCCACAGCAAGATTTCGATTTCATAGCACTTCCCATCCACGGGACCGCCAGGGGTTCCAACCCCCTCCCGGGCCGTGTTAGAAAACTGGTCTACACCACTAGTGGTGTAGACCAGTTCGCGCGTCGGCCCCGGAGCGCACCCCGCCCGACCCGCCCTGCCGTAAGGAACCACCCCATGAGTACGACTGCGCAGGCATCGGCGCCCGCCACGTCGCCGGGCCCGTCCCCGTTGAAGCAGCTCGGCCAGAACACCCTGCAGGGCCTGCAGAAGATGGGCCGCAGCCTCCAGCTGCCGATCGCCGTGCTGCCGGCCGCGGGCATCCTGCTCCGGCTCGGCCAGGACGACGTCTTCGGCAAGGACGGCCTCGGCTGGGACAAGGTTGCCTCGGTCTTCAGCATGGCCGGCGGCTCGCTGCTGGACACCAGCTTCGGCCTGCCGCTGCTGTTCGCCATCGGCATCGCGATCGGCTTCGCGAAGAAGGCGGACGGCTCCACCGCGCTCGCCACCGTGGTCGGCTTCCTGGTCTACAGCAAGGTGCTGCAGGCCTTCCCGATCTCCCCGGCGCACGTGGCCGACGGCAAGGTGGTCGAGGCGACCTACCAGAACCCGGGCGTCCTCGGCGGCATCGTGATCGGCCTGCTCGGCGCGGTGCTCTGGCAGCGCTTCCACCGCACCAAGCTGGTCGACTGGCTCGGCTTCTTCAACGGCCGCCGGCTGGTCCCGATCATCATGGCCTTCGTCGGCACCGCGGTCGGCGTGCTCTTCGCCGAGTTCTGGGGCCCGGTCGGCAACGCCATCGGCCACCTCAACAACACCCTGATCGGCGCGGGTGCGCTCGGCGCCGGGGCGTTCGGCCTGGTCAACCGTGGCCTGCTGCCGATCGGCATGCACCAGTTCGTGAACTCCTACGCCTGGTTCCAGGCCGGTGACTACACCAAGCCGGACGGCACGGTCGTGCACGGCGACCTCACCCGCTACCTGGCCGGTGACCCGCACGCCGGCCAGTTCATGTCGGGCTTCTTCCCGATCATGATGTTCGCACTGCCCGCCGCCGCACTGGCCATCGCGCACTGCGCCAAGCCGGAGCGCCGCAAGGCCGTCACCGGCATGATGCTCTCGCTGGCGCTGACCTCCTTCGTGACCGGTGTCACCGAGCCGATCGAGTTCTCCTTCGTCTTCATCGCGCCGATCCTCTACGTCATCCACGTCGTGCTGACCGCGGTCTCGATGGCCGTGACCTGGGCGCTCGGCGTGCACCTCGGCTTCACCTTCTCGGCCGGCCTGATCGACCTGGTGCTCGGCTGGAGCCACGGCCACAACCAGTGGATGGTCCTGCCGATCGGCGTGGTCTTCGCGGCGGTCTACTACGTGCTCTTCCGCTTCGCGATCACCAAGTTCGACCTCAAGACCCCGGGTCGCGAGGACGACGACGAGATCGAGGACACCACCAAGGCCTGATCCAGGTCCGCACGAACGGACGGGAGGCGCCGGCCCACGGGGGGGGTCGGCGCCTCCCGTCCGTTCGTCCGTGCCGCTGTCCGGCGCCGCTCAGACCTCGTAGACCGCGCCGGCCTTGGCCACCTCGACGGGACCGGCGTAGGCGGCCTCGGCGTCCCGCAGGTTGCGCTCCGGGTCGGTCCACGGCGGGATGTGGGTGAGCACCAGCCGCCGGACGCCCGCCGCCGCCGCGTGCTCGCCGGCCTCCCGGCCGTTCAGGTGGATGCCGCGGAAGGTCTCCTTGCCGTCCGTGAAGGCCGCCTCGCAGAGGAACAGGTCGGCGTCCCGGGCCAGCTCCACCAGCGCCGCGGACTCCCCGGTGTCGCCGGAGTAGACCAGTGAGCGCCCCTCGTGCTCGATCCGGAAGGCGTACGCCTCGACCGGGTGGTTGACCAGCACGGCGGTGACCGAGAGCGGGCCGAGCCGGTAGCTGCCGGCGGTCAGCGTGCGGAAGTCGAAGACCTCGCCCATCCCCGGGTCCTCCGGCATGTCGTAGGCCCGGGCCAGCCGGCCGGGCGTGTCCGCCGGGCCGTACACCGGCAGCGGCTCGGGACGGCCGCCCTCGCGGTAGTTCCGGGCCACCCAGTAGGCGCAGAGGTCGATGCAGTGGTCGGCGTGCAGGTGGCTGAGTGCGACCGCGTCCACCTCGTAGAGGCTGGTGTGGGCCTGCAGGGCGCCGAGCGCGCCGTTGCCGAGGTCCAGCACCAGACGGTAGCCGTCGGCCTCGACCAGGTAGCTGGAGCAGGGCGATTCGGGGGACGGGAAGCTGCCCGAGCACCCCACCACAGTCAGTTTCATCCCGAGCCCCTCCGCCGGATCCCTGGGCGCGTGCGAGCCTCTCTCACCCGAGGGTCACACCCGCAAGTAGGCGCTGCGTTCGCGTGTCGAGAGTAAGGGCGGCGGGGCACTTTGCCCCCGTCCCCGTGCCGCGCTGTGGCTGGAATCACCAGAACGGGGCGGGAGAGAGCGCCCCGGCCGGTCAACGGTGCCCCGGCCGCCGGCGGGCCCAGGCCCGGACGGTCTCCGCGTACCAGCACGGGTGGCCCGCCTTGTCGACGAAGTCGGGCTCGGGCAGCAGGCCGTGCCGGCGGTAGTTGCGAACGGTGTCCACCTGGACGCCGATGTGGCGGGCGATCTCGGGATAGGACCACACCTCGGCGTTGCGCGGGCTCATCTCGTGCCACCTCCGGGTCTCGGGCTCGCGAGGCACGCGGGCAGGGGCCGGACCGGGGCAGGGTTGACGGTCCGTCGGCCGGGTCCCGGTGCGCGATCAGCCTTTCCGGCGCGGCGGAGGCCGGCGGGCGCCCGACCGGGCCCGTCATGGTTCCGTGACAGACCGGCAGCAGCAGACGGATTAAGTCTCAACTGTCACAGCCGGTACGGTCATCGCATGAAACACCTGGACCTCGTGTGGATCCTGGCGGCGGCCGTGGTGGCGGCGCTGGTCTGGCTGGCCGACCGGCTGCGGCGGCCGGGGCGGCGGCCGGTCCCCGAGCGGCCCCGGCCGTCCGCGCCCCGACCGCGGGCGGCCGGCGAGGTCGCCGCGCGGGAGATCTGGTGGGCCGACGTCCCGTTCGAGGACGGCCCGGGCTCCAAGGACCGCCCGTGCCTGGTGCTGCGGGTGCACGGGCGGACGGCGACCGTCGTCAAGATCACCAGTAGGCACCACGCCGAGCGTCCGGGCGTGCTGGCACTGCCACCGGGCGCGGTCGGCGACCGGCAGCAGCGGGCCAGCTGGCTGGAGACCGACGAGCTGCGCGAGGTCCCGCTCGGTGCCTTCCGACGCCGGGTCGGGCCGCTGGACGAACGGACCTGGGCCCGCGCCCAACGCGCCCTGCGCTGACCGGCCCCCGGGCGCCGGCACCCGGGGACTCAGGCCCAGAGCTGGCCCTGCAGCGCCTCGACCGCGGCCTCGGTCGTCTCGGCGGTGTAGATCCCGGTGGACAGGTACTTCCAGCCGCCGTCGGCGACCACGAAGACGATGTCCGCCCGCTCCCCGGCCTGCGCCGCCCGGCGACCGGCGCCGAGCGCGGCGTGCAGGATCGCACCGGACGAGACGCCGGCGAAGATGCCCTCCTCGGTGAGGAGTTCGCGGGTGCGGCGGACCGCGTCGGCCGAGCCGACGCTGTACCGGGTGGTGAGCACCTCGGCGTCGTACAGCTCCGGCACGAAGCCCTCGTCGAGGTTGCGCAACCCGTAGACCAGGTCGTCGTAGCGCGGCTCGGCGGCGACGATCTGCACGCCCGGGACCTTCTCGCGCAGGAAACGGCCGACGCCCATCAGGGTGCCGGTGGTGCCCAGCCCGGCCACGAAGTGGGTGACCGTGGGCAGGTCGGCGAGGATCTCCGGGCCGGTGGTGGCGTAGTGCGCGCCCGCGTTGTCCGGGTTGCCGTACTGGTAGAGCATCACCCAGTCGGGGTGCTCGGCGGCCAGCTCCTTGGCCACCCGCACCGCGGTGTTGGAACCGCCCGCGGCCGGCGAGGCGATCACCTCGGCGCCCCACATCCGCAGCAGCTCGCGCCGCTCCTCGCTGGTGTTCTCCGGCATCACGCAGATCATCCGGTAGCCCTTGAGCTTGGCCGCCATGGCGAGCGAGATGCCGGTGTTGCCGCTGGTCGGCTCCAGGATGGTGCAGCCGGGGGTGAGCCGGCCGGCGGCCTCGGCCCGCTCGATCATGTGCAGGGCCGGCCGGTCCTTGATCGAACCGGTCGGGTTGCGGTCCTCCAGCTTGGCCCAGAGGGTGACCAGCCCGTCCCCGTTGCCGGGAACGGCCGCGGAGAGCCTCGGCAACCGCACCAGGGGCGTGTTGCCGACGGCGGCGAGCGGGCTGTCGTAACGCATTACCGGGCGCCGCCGGCCACGGCCGGGAGGATGGTGACGCTGTCACCGTCGGCCACCTCGGTGGCGACGCCGTCCAGGAAGCGGACGTCCTCGTCGTTCAGGTAGACGTTGACGAAGCGGCGCAGCTCACCGGAGTCCAGCAGGCGCTCGGCGATGCCCGGGTGGCGGGAGTCGAGGTCGGCGAAGAGCTCCCGAAGGGTGGCGCCGTTGCCCTCGACGGCCTTGGCGCCGTCGGTGTACGTGCGGAGGATGGTCGGGATGCGGACCTCGATGGCCATGACTGCGCTCCTGTGCAGATGTGGGTGGGGCCGCGGGGCGCGGCCGGGGCGGAGACTTCTGGGGCGTCGGTGCTGCCGCGCGCCGGCCGGGGCCGGCCTGGGCGGCTCAGGCTTCGGGACAGATCGCCGCGGCGTGCCGGCACAGGTCGATGTGCAGGCGCGCCACGAGGCGGATGCCCGGGGCCTGGGTGCTCACATCGACGGAACGCATGGGCTCATCGTATCGATTCCCGGCCCGGTTCCGTCATGTCCGTCTCGCTGACTGGATGGTTCCGTGTCGGGAAATGAGACGACACCGGCCCGCCGCCAGCCGGCGGCGGGCCGCGCGGCTCAGGCCAGGGGGGCGCCGACGACCTCGACGTCTTCCTCTGTGATCACACCGTCCACGATGCGGAACGAACGGAACTCGAACGGGTCGCCCGGCCCGTTCCCCTCGGCCGTGGAGACCAGCACGTAGTGCGCGTTCGGTTCGGAGGCGTAGCTGACGTCGGTGCGCGAGGGGTAGGCCTCGGTCGCGGTGTGCGAGTGGTAGACGATCACCGGCTCCTCGTCCCGGTCGTCCATCTCGCGGTAGAGCTTCAGCAGGTCGGCCGAGTCGAACTCGTAGAAGGTGGGCGAGCGGGCCGCGTTGAGCATCGGAACGAACCGCTCGGGCCGCCCGCTGCCGGCCGGGCCGGCGACCACGCCGCAGGCCTCGTCCGGGTGGTCGGCGCGGGCGTGGGCCACGATCGCGTCGTGCAGCTCTCGGGTGATGGTCAGCATGCGGCCAGGATAGTCAGGCCGGCGGACCGACCTTGACGTGCAGGTGGTCGTGCGGCCGGCCCTGCACCGCCTCCGGACGGATCCGCCGGAGCACCTGATAGCCGATCACCAGCAGCACCCCCCAGACCGGGAAGACGTAGAGCGAGATCCGGCTCTCCCGGTCGAAGCCGATCAGCACCAGCACCAGCACCAGGAACGCGAGCGCCGCCCAGCTGCTCCACCGCCCGGCCGGTGCCCGGAAGGTCGGCGGCGGCAGGTGGCCGCCCTGCCAGGAGGCCCGGTAGCGCAGCTGGCAGAGCAGGATGATCCCCCAGGTCCACAGGCCGCAGACGGTGGCGACCGCGGTGATGTAGTCGAAGGCCCGACCCGGGGCGATCGCGTTGAGCACCACGCCCAGGCCCATCAGCAGCGCGGAGACGGTGATCGCCGGGGCCGGGGTGCGACGCCGGTTCAGGTCCGCCACACGGCTCGGTGCCTGGCCGCGCAGCGAGAGGTCGCGCAGCATCCGACCGGTGGAGTACATCCCGGAGTTGCAGGAGGAGAGTGCGGCGGTGAGCACCACGAAGTTGATGATCCCGGCCGCCGCCGGGATGCCGACCTTGCCGAAGGCGGCCACGAACGGGCTGATCCCGGGGTGGAAGTCGGTCCACGGCACCAGCGAGAGGATCACCGCGAGCGACAGCACGTAGAAGAGCACGATCCGCAGCGGCAGGGTGTTGATCGCCCGGGGCAAGGTCCGCGCCGGGTCCTGGCTCTCGCCGGCGGTGACGCCGACCAGCTCGACGCCGAGGTAGGCGAACATGACGATCTGCAGGGTGAGCAGGGTCCTCCCGACCCCGCGCGGGAAGAAACCGCCCTGCCGCCACAGCAGGGTGACCGACGCGGTGTCACCGGCCCTGCTGAAGCCGAAGATCAGCACCCCGAGGCCGATCAGGATCATCGCGACGATCGCGGTCACCTTGACCATCGAGAACCAGAACTCGATCTCGCCGAAGAGCTTCACCGAGATCAGGTTGGCGGCGTAGAGCAGCACCAGGAAGCAGAGCGCACTGCTCCACTGCGGGACGTCGGGGTCCCAGAACCTGACGTACACCGCGGCGGCGGTGGTCTCGGCCATCCCGGTGACCACCCAGAACAGCCAGTACGTCCAGCCGGTGACGAAGCCGGCGAACGGGCCGAGGAACTCCCGGGCGTACTCGGAGAAGCTGCCGGAGACCGGGCGGTAGGTGAGCAGTTCGCCCAGCGCCCGCATGATCACGAAGATCACCACGCCGGCCAGCGCGTACGCCAGGACGAGGCTCGGGCCGGCCTGGGCGATCGCGCTGCCCGCGCCCAGGAAGAGCCCGGTGCCGATGGCGCCGCCGATCGCGATCATCTGGATCTGCCGGCTGCCCAGCCCGCGCTCGTACCCCTCCTCGTCCGGCTGGGGGTCCGTCACTTCGTCGTAGCCGGTCGGCTGGGCCATCGGCCACCGTCCTCGCGTCGCCGGGATGCAGGTCAGGCAGTCGTACCACGGCGTCACCCGGGGAGCGGTGCAGATTGGACCGCTCAGCGGACGTGCCGTCGACCGCCCCGGCGACGACCGAGGGGTTCAGCCGGTCATCGCCTCCAGCAGCGACTCCTGCATCGCGCCGAGCCAGAGGTAGGCCATCACCAGCGGCTTGCGGGGGTCGCTGTCCGGCAGGTCGTAGAGGCGCTGCTCGTCCTCCTCGGTGATCTCCAGCCGGGCGCCCAGGGTGAGCCGCAGGTCGTTGAGCGCGCCGAGCCAGCGCGGGCAGTCGGCGGCGGCCGGACGGATCACCCCGCCCTCGCCACCCAGACCGTCCAGCGCCCGGACCACCAGCAGGGCGTCCTCCCGCTTGCGGGTGCGCAGGTCGGGCTCGGTGTAGCGGCGGAACTCGCCGGCCGCGGCCTTGGTCGTCGGATCCGCGGGGGCGCCTGGCTCGCCGTAGGCGTCGGGGAAGAGCCGGGCCAGCGCCGGGTCGGCGGGGGCCTCGGTGGGGCCCTCCGCGAAGAGCGCGGCCAGCGGGTCGTCCCCCGCACCGCCCGGGCCGGGCCCGATCAGTTCCAGCATCTGCACTTCCAGCGAGCGGAGGATCGCGGCCTCCACCTCCTCCAGCGCGATCGCCGCGCCGCCGTCGCCGGTCCCCTCGAACAACCCAGCCATCAGTCAGTAACCCGTTTCGGTAAGCGGTCTCGTGCGGTGCGTGGTGCGGTGGGGTCGGTCAGTCGTGCTGCAGGGTGGCCCAGAGGCCGTAGCCGTGCATCGCCTGGACATCGCGTTCCATCTCCTCGCGGGAGCCGCTGGAGACCACCGCCCGGCCGCGGGTGTGAACGTCCATCATCAGCTTGCGGGCCTTCTCCTTCGGGTAGCCGAAGTAGGCCTGGAAGACGTAGAGGACATAGCTCATCAGGTTCACCGGATCGTTGTGGACGATCGTCACCCACGGAGTGTCCGGGTCCACGACCGGGAGGCTCTCAGCCTCGGGGCGTTCGATCTCGGCCGGCGCGACACTCACGGCTGTCTCTCCTCGCTGGGGCATGCGTCGGGGACGGTAAGGCTCCTCTGACCTCCCATGCTGCCATCCGGGGGAGCGGGGAGCGATTCCGGCCCGACTTCCCGGCCAGAAATCGTCAGACTGACGTTAAGTGGTAGTAACATCATCCTCATGGACGCCACGTCACCCGCGGCGCAGTCGGCCATCCCCACTGCGCCGGCAGCCGGTTCGACCGCGCTGCTCACCGACCGTTACGAGCTGACCATGCTGCAGGCCGCCCTGCGCAGTGGAGCCGCCCACCGCCGCTCGGTCTTCGAGGTCTTCACCCGGCGGCTGCCGGACGGCCGCCGGTACGGCGTGCTGGCGGGCACCGGGCGGGTGCTGGACGCGGTGGAGAACTTCCGCTTCGACACCACCCGGCTGGACTGGCTCGCCGACCAGAAGGTGGTGGACGACGAAACCCTGCGCTGGCTGGCCGACTACCGCTTCACCGGTGACATCCACGGCTACCCCGAGGGCGAGGTCTACTTCCCAGGCTCCCCGCTGCTGACCGTCGAGGGCAGCTTCGCCGAGGCGGTGATCCTGGAGACGGTGATCCTCTCCATCCTCAACTTCGACTCCGCGATCGCCGCCGCCGCCTCCCGGATGACCGCCGCCGCCGGTGACCGTCCGTGCATCGAGATGGGCGCCCGGCGGGCGCACGAGGGCGCCGCGGTGGCCGCCGCCCGGGCCGCCTACCTGGCCGGCTTCGCCGCCACCTCGGACCTCGCCGCCGGTTTCACCCACGGCATCCCGACCACCGGTACCGCCGCGCACGCCTTCACCCTGCTGCACGACAGCGAGCGCGACGCCTTCACCGCCCAGCTGGCCTCGATGGGCACCGGCACCACCCTGCTGGTGGACACCTACGACCTGGCCGAGGCGGTGCGCACCGCCGTCGAGGTGGCCGGCCCCGAGCTGGGCGCGGTCCGGATCGACTCCGGCGACCTGACCCTGCTGGCCCACCGGGTACGCCGCCAGCTGGACGAGCTGGACGCCCACAAGACCCGGATCATCGTCACCTCCGACCTCGACGAGTACGCGATCGCCGCGCTGGCCGCCGCGCCGGTGGACGGCTACGGGGTCGGCACCAGCCTGGTCACCGGCAGCGGCCACCCGACCTGCGCGATGGTCTACAAGCTGGTCGCCCGGGCCGGCTCGGCCGACCCGGACGCGCCGCTGGTTCCGGTGGCCAAGCGCTCGGCGGGGGCCAAGAGCAGCCTGGGCGGACGCAAGTGGGCCGCCCGGCGCCCGGACCGGGACGGGGTGGCCGAGGCCGAGGTGGTCGGCACCGGGCCGGTGCCGGCCGAGCTGGCGGCGCACGCCCTGCACGTGCCGCTGGTGAGCGGCGGCGAGGTGGTCGGGCGCGAGCCGCTGGCCGCCGCGCGGGAACGCCACCTGCGCGCCCGGGCCACCCTGCCGCTCTCGGCCACCCAGCTCTCCAAGGGCGAGCCGGTGATCCCCACCGAGCTGGTGCTGGGCTGAACCCGCCCGGACGGCCCGGACCGCCACGGGCCCGGGCCGTCCCTCCCCTTTCGTCCCTCCCCCGCACTCCCTAGAGTGGCCACTCTCCACTCCCTATGACTGCCGTGACTCCGAACCGACCGCCAGCGAGGAAGCAAGCCATGCACCGGGCCCTGATCGTCATCGATGTGCAGAACGACTTCTGCGAGGGCGGCAGCCTCCCCGTCGCCGGCGGGGCCGAGGTGGCGGCCGCGATCACCGAGCTGGTCGCGACCGCGGCGGACGAGTACGCGCACATCGTGGCCACCCGCGACCACCACGTCGACCCGGGCCCGCACTTCTCCGCCGAGCCCGACTTCCGGACCTCCTGGCCGCCGCACTGCGTGGCCGGCACCGAGGGCGTGGGCTTCCACCCCAACTTCGCCCCCGCCGTGATCTCCGGCGCGATCGAGGCGGTCTTCGACAAGGGCGCCCACTCCGGCGCCTACAGCGGCTTCGAGGGTTTCGACGAGAACGGGAACACGCTCGCCGGCTGGCTGCGGGCCCGCTCGGTCGACGCCGTCGACCTGGTCGGGATCGCCACCGACCACTGCGTGCGGGCCACCGCGCTGGACGCCGTGCGGGAGGGCTTCAGCACCCGGGTGCTGCTCGACCTCACCGCGGGGGTCATGCCCGAGACCACCCGGGACGCGCTGGCGGAGCTGAGGGCGGCCGGCGTGGAGCTGACCGGGAGCCCGGTGCTCGGCAGCTAGCGCCTCAGCCCTCGGTCACCAGCAGCTGGACCACGTCCGTCCCGCCGGCCAGGAAGGCCTGCCGCAGCTCCTCGCCGACCGCGTCCGGCTCGGCGGCCACCCGGGCGCCGGTCACGTAGACCACCCGGACCCCGAGGTACTCCATCCGGTGCTGGCCGGTGCGCACCCAGGCGGCCTCGCCCTCGCTCACGCAGCGCAGCGCGGAGTCGACCTCCACCGCGACGCCGACCTGCGGCCAGTAGAGGTCCGGGACGGCGACGAAGGTGCCGCCGCGCATCCGCAGCTCCGGGGCGGCCAGCGGGACCGGCAGCAGCCACTCGTCCACCAGCTCGCCAAGCCGGGAGAGCACCGACTCCCGTTCGGCGGCGAGTAGTTCGTCCAGCGCGGCACGGATCCTGGGCATCCCGACCAGGCCCGCCTCGCGCAGCTCGGTGATCAGCTCGCCCACCGTGCAGACCGGCCGCTCGGCGCCGGCGGGCGCGGTGACCGCCTCACCGAGCACCGAGCGCAGCAGTCGCGGGCCGAGCAGCCCGGACTCCAGCACACCGGACTCCGTCCAGTCGCGCAGCGCGTCGGCCACCGCCCGGGCGATCGGCGCGCAGGCCAGCCCGTGCACCTCGCGGGCCTCCAGCTCCCTCGCGGTGCGCCGGATCCGGACCTCGCCGACGTCGCGCAGCCGGCGCTGCCGGGGGACCAGCACCTCCACCCCGGTGACCGCCGGCAGCCGGGGCACCGCCGAGAAGCCGTACAGCGCCAGCGCGGCGGCGCCGGTGATCACCGCGCCCTCCCGGCGGTCCGCCTCGCGGCCGTTCTGTTCCGCGTAGAGCAGCGCCGCCCACATCCGCTGCTCGGGCGTGGGCAGACCCTCCTGGAGCAGGTAGACCCGGGGCAGCAGGCGCTGCCAGGGGCCTCCGCTGCGACAGTGTCCACTGACCACCCGGGGCGGAACTCCCCGGGCGCGCAACTGGCTTGCGGTCACCACGTTCTGCTGACGGCGGGCCAGCTCCTCCAGCGAGGGGGTGGCCGAGGGGATCTGGTAGCTCATGCGACAACCCTCCCCAATCACCCGCTTGCCGCACGCGCAACCTGACGCACCGTTACACAACCGTCGTCAAACCGGGACAGCTCCGCACTAAAGTCGCCATACCCTCACCCGAACGGAGTAATGAGGAGCAAAGCACTTGCGGAAATGCTCAGTCGATTCAGCGGGGAACCCGTGACATCCGTCATCCGGGACCGATGACCGCCCGCCCTGCCGGCCGTGCCCGGCCCCCTGGCAGACTCGTGCTCACCGGCGGGGCACTGGGCCCGCGACCGGGGAGACGCCACGGGGGGAACCACCATGAGCAGCACGTCCGACACCGTCGGGAGCGACCGGGCCACCGAGCTCGAGCAGCCGGCCGCCGCGCCGATCAACCTGGACGAGATGAAGCTGCCGGCCTGGTTCTTCGGCTTCGAGGCCGTCTTCGCCTCCGCCTACGACCTGCTCAAGGCCTTCCCGGCGGTCTGGCCGGTGCTGCTGCTCCTGGTCGCGGTCAACATCACGCTCTCGCTCACCCTGCTGCGCAAGCGGATCCGGCTGGCCCGGGCGATGTGGCGCGGCAAGGAGACCCGCAAGGTCGCCATCGGCCTGGTGGTGCTGCGCCTCGGCAGCCACTTCGCGCTCGCCGCGGTCGGCCTCAACGTCACCTCCACCGTGGGGCACCTGGCCTTCGCGGTCGCGATGGGGGCGATCACCGTCGGCCTGCTGGCCCTCACCCAGCGGACCGCGCTGCGTGCGCTGGCCAAGGCCGGCACCGCGGTGTGACCCGGGCCACGCCTCCCTAACACTGCCTCCGGGTCTTTCGCGCCGCACCGATTGCCTACCATCGAGTCATGCCATATGACGAGACATTAGGTCTGAGCGCGGCGCAGTTGCGCCTGGGCCGCCTGCCGGGCTACGTCCGGCGACCGGACCCCGCCCGCCGCGCCGGCGAGCGGGGCTCGACGTACAAGAAGGGGTGGGAGGTCCGCTTCACCGCCCGCAGCGAGGCGGAGATAGCGGAGATCCGGGAGCTGGTGGTGGCCGCCGGATTCGCGCCCGCCAGACCGTTCTTCAAGGGCCAGCAGCTGATCCAGCCGGTGTACGGGATGGCCGCCGCCCAGACCTACCTGGAGGCACGCGAACTGACCGGCGCACCGCTGGCCAGCTGACTACCCGTCAGTCCTGGGTTCCAGGAACTCCAGCCGGTTGCCGAGCTTGTCGAACGCGTAGAACCGGTCGTGGCCGGGGAACTCGTCGTCCCACTGCACCGGGTGCCCGTGCCCCTCCAACCGTGCGGCCAGCTCGCGCAGCCCGCGCACCAGGATTCCCGGGTGCGCCTTGCGGGCCGGGACGAAGTCCGCCTCCACCCCGAGGTGCACCTCGAGGCCGCCGCCGCGGAACCAGCAGCCGCCGCGGGCGGCCAGCACGGGCGGCTTGGGCAGTTCGGTCATGCCCAGCACCTCGCCCCAGAACTCCCGGCACTGCGGCTCGGCCCCGGGTGGGATGGCGAGTTGGACGTGGTGGAGGCCCGCGAAGAAGTCGTCTCCTATGCTCATGATCGCGACTCTAGCGACCACGAGCCCCGCTGTCCGGGTGTCCGGCGACCGCGGACGTCGGCTCGGCCGATCCCGCGGTCGCCGACGCCGTGACCAGGGCGCGGCGGCAGAGCGAGTCGGCCCGGCGGGTGGTCTCCGGCAGCCGGTAGGCGGGGGTCAGCGCGAGCACGCAGTCGACCGCCTCGGCCAGGCCGATCCGGTGGCCGACCGAGACGAAGACCGGCTTCACCCCGGTCCGGGTACGCAGCGCGCGGCCCACCTCGGTCCCGTCCTCCCGGTCCAGCAGCGGGGTCCAGGCGCCCCGCTCGGGGGCCGGCGGCCGGTGGTCGAAGCTGAAGGGGGTCTTGGCGACGCCCAGCGTGCGCAGACCGGTGAGCACCCCGAGGTGGCTGGCCAGGCCGAGCCGGCGCGGGTGGGCCAGCCCGTAGCCGTCGCAGACCACCAGGTCCGGGCGGCGGCCCAGGCCGGCCAAGGCGTCGACCACCGCCGGGAGTTCCCGGAAGGCCAGCAGCCCGGGCAGGTAGGGGAAGGCGATCCGGCCGACCGCGGTGGACTCCTCGACCACCTCCAGGGTGGCCAGGTCGAGCAGCACGGCGGCCGCGGCCACCACGTCCCGTTCGTCGTCGTACGCCACGTCCACCCCCGCGACCAGCGCCGCACCGGCCGGGCCCGGGCCGGTCGGCTCGACCAGGGCCCGCAGCCGCTGCTGTTCGGCGACGGCCTCCCGCTCGGTGCGCGGCCAACCGGCCAGGTCGACAGGGCTGATCCACGGACGTCGGTCGGGCACGGCTCCCCCAGGGCGGACTCACGGCGGACGGTACGGCTGTCGCAGGCCACGGTAGCCCCGGGGCGGACTGCGCGGGGCATGAGCCCGTGCGCCCCTCCGTGCCCCGGCATATGCCCGCTTAGGCTGCACTTACCGAACGGTTCTCCGGGGTAGGAGCAGAGCGGAACCAGCGCGCTGATCCCACGCACCCCCGATCGCGACAGCCCCCCGACGCGCGAAGGACGGACCGCCATGCCGCACTCACTCGCCGCCCGGGTCTGCGCGGGCACCTGCACCGTGGTGGTCACCGCCCTGGTGCTGCTCGCGCTCTCCGGCGCCACCGGGTTCCCGGAGGTAGCGCTGCTGACCCTGCTCGCGGTGGTCGCCGGCACGCTGGTCGCCGCCCTGCCCGGCCGCCGCCGGCCACTCACCCCCGAGCCGCGGCCGGGCGTCCCCCGGGGGGACTACGCGCGGTCAGGTCACTGAGACCACCACGGTCCTGGCGGCCTTGTCGTGCACGCACTGCCGGTACGGCTTGTCGAAGACCCCGAACAGCCCGTTCACCAGCCACCAGAGCCCGCAGCAGATCACCGCGGGCAGGGTGTAGACGGCGGCCCGGGTCCAACCGGCCGTGTTGCCGGGGCTGCTGCCGTCGGCGAGCATCGCGACCCGGACCTTCATCGCCTTCTTGCCCAGCGTCTGGCCGTCCCGGGAGAGCATCAGGCCCTCGTAGACCAGGTAGAGCCCGTAGAAGACCCAGACGCCGTCGGTGTAGCCGTCGGAGTTGCGGAAACCGGTGAACGGCAGGACCACCACGAAGGCGATGACCTGGATGATCACGTAGTCGATCACCCGGGCCAGGATCCGGTTCGGCCAGCTGCCGAGCGGCGGCATCCCGGCCGGTGGTGCGCCGGCCGGCGCACCGTGGCCCGGCTGCTGCCGCGTCGAGTCGTACGGGCTACCCGGGCACACGTCGTACGGCGGCGGCGCGCCCGTGCCGTACGGCCCGCCACCGCCGTACGGTTCCGGCCGGGGCGGCGCGGCCTCCGACGGCGGAGGCCCCTCCGGCGGCTGCTGCTTGTCGAACAAGGGCTGGCCGCCCTCCTCCGGCTCGGGGCTTGACGGGTCATGACTGGTCATGCTGTGAGTAGATCACCCGATCTGATGTGATGTGCCGATATTTGGGCCGTTCTGCCGATGGCACGAAACCCTCAGCCCGCGACCACCTTCGTCCGGGCCGCCCGGTCCGGCCAGCCGCGCCGGAGCCGGCGGTCGAAGAGCGGTGCGAGCAGACCCACCAGGGTCAGCACGGTCAGCACACCGACCAGCCCGCGGGCCAGCGCCCGGCCCAGTGCCGGAGCGCGCCGGCCGTCCGGGCCGACCACCCGCAGACCGGTCAGCCGCTTGCCGAGGGTGCGACCGGTCCGCGCGGTCGGCAGCACCTCGTAGAGGAAGCCCGTCACCAGCAGCACCCCGAGCAGCAGCCCGAGCCGGCCGAGCACCGCGCCGTCGAGCACCCAGACCTGCACCTCACGGCCGGTCAGCCGGCTCACCGTGCGGGCCTGGTCCAGCTTGGCCTGGACGTCCGCGACCACGGCCGGCAGCAGCGGCAGCGCCACGCCGGCGGCCACGGCGGCGAAGACCGCGCCGTCCAGCGCCCGGGCCGCCAGCCGTCGACCGAGGCCGGCCACCGGCGGGGCGGCGGGCACGGGCGTCCGCCGCCGGACCACCGGGACGGGGGAAGTCGGCGGGGGCGACTTCCGGGGCGCGGTCGGGGCCGGTGGCGCGGCCAGGACGGGCGCCGGTGCGGGACCAGGTGCGGGTGCGGGAGCAGGTACGGGTGCGGGAGCAGGTACGGGAGTGGGAGTGGGAGCAGGTACGGGAGTGGGAGTGGGAGCAGGTACGGGAGTGGGAGTGGGAGCAGGTGTGAGGGCAGCGGCAGGTGCGGGCGCCGGCTCCTCCTCGCGCGGCGCCGCGGGCAGGGACCCCCAGGAGACCCAGCGCGGCGCGTTCCCGGTCTCCAGCAGCCCCCGCTGCTCGCGCGGGTCCGCCTGCCAGGCCGACGACCCGCCGCCCTCGGTCTCCGGCCCGCGGGTGAAGACCGCGCCCGCCACGGTCTGGTCCAGGAACACCGGTCCGGTCTCGCCCGTCTCCGGTTCCGCCTCGGCCACCGGCACCACGGGCGGCGGGATGTACCGCGCGTTCGGGCGCGGGCCCGGCCGGGTGGCGAACCGCGGCGGCTCCAGCACCTGCCCGTCAGCCGGGGCGGGCCGGCTGGTCCCGGGCACCCAGCCGGCGCCGTTCCAGTAGCGGACGAAGCCCGGCACCGACGGGTCCGGGTAGTAGCCGGGCGCGGGAACGACGGCGGTCTCCACGCTGCCGGCCGACGGCTGGTCCGACATTCAGATCAACTCTCCTGTGGGCCTCCGGCGGGCCACACGCCACGTCGCCAGGCAGTCACAAAGGGTAGTACCTTCGCGCCCGCCCGGGCGGCACTTGCCGATTCCCGGGACAGCCGGCACCCCGGGCCGGTTGGCTGTCCGTCGACGGCTGCCCACGTCCGGCCGCCCGCCCCCGCCGCCCGGCCCGCGTCCACCGGCGCGCACCCCGAGCGCGCGCGACGCCGCCCGCACGCCCCGCCGCCGCCCGTGCACACCGATTCCCGTCCGGCTCCCGCCCGGCCCCGAAAAGGTGTGTAAGAGCCGCCCGGCAACGGTCTCTCCACGGGTGAAAGGCAGCCGAGCAGAGCAGAGAGGAACCGATCATGGACCGTCGGCCAAGCGTGGTCGAGCACGAACTCGACCTCAACCTGGTGGTCTCCCCCGAGCACAGCGTGCCGGTCCCGGCCCGGCTCTCGTACGGGACGCACGATCCCTACGCCGTGCACATCACCTTCCACCTGGACACCGGCACCCCGGTGACCTGGGTGTTCTCCCGCGAGCTGCTGGTCGAGGGAACGTTCCGGCCGTGCGGGCAGGGCGACGTGCGGATCTGGCCGACCAGGGCCGGCCGGCGCGGCGTGCTCTGCCTGGCGCTCGCCTCGCCGGCCGGCGACGCGCTGCTGGAGGCGCCGCTGCCGGCCGTGGCCGGCTGGCTGGAGCAGACCCACCGGCTGGTGCCGCCCGGCGGCGAGCTGGGCGTGCTGGACCTCGACGGCTCGCTCGCCGAGCTGCTGGCGTGAGAGCGGCGGCGGGCCGTCAGCGCGGGACGGGGACGGGCCGCCCGTCCTCGACCGGCAGCCGCTGCCCGGGCAGCCGCACCAGCGGCTCGCCCGCGGCCCGCCGGCGGGCCCGGATCCGCAGCGCGGCGACGGCGAGGAAGCAGAGCCCGATCCACGGGTACATCCCGGCCGGGATCTGCTTCAGCAGGTTCATCTGCAGGTTGGTGATGCCCTTGTGCGGCACCAGCCACATCGAGAAGGAGCAGAAGCCGACCAGCGTCAGGCCCAGGATCACCCGCCAGCGCCGCCGCCGGGACATCGCCGGCCGCGAACGCTCGTACGAGGCCTCCGCCGCCAGCAGCACCAGGATCGGCACGCACCACACCCAGTGGTGGGTCCAGCTGATCGGCGAGATCAGCAGCGCGGTGACCGCGGCGCAGCAGACCCCCCAGGCCTCCGCGCGCGGCAGCCAGCGCCCGCTGCGGTGGGCCCAGGCCGCCACCGCCAGCCCCGCCACCGCGACCAGCGCGGCGGCGACGACGGCCGGCAGGCCCGGGTTGGCGTGGTGCAGGAACCGGGCGGCGACGCCGCGCAGCGACTGGTTGTCGACGATCTCGGTCTTGCCGACCCGCGAGGAGTCGTAGAGGTACTTGGTCCAGAAGCCCCAGGTCGCGCTGGGCAGCGCGACCGCGCCCAGGGCGAAGGTGGCCAGGAAGGTGAAGCCGGCCACCAGGGCCGCCCGGACCCGTCCGGTGAGCAGCAGGTAGACCGCGAACAGGCCGGGCGTGAGCTTGATCCCGGCGGCGATCCCGATCCCGACGCCCTTCCACCGGTGGCCGTCCTGCCGGGTGAGGTCCCAGAGCACCAGGCAGAGCAGCGCGAGGTTGATCTGGCCGTAGCGCAGCGTGGTGAAGACCGGCTCCAGCCAGACGCCCAGCCCGGCCACCAGCACCACGCCCACCGGCCGGACCTCCCGGCGCGGCCAGTCGACCAGCCGGAACGACAGCAGCGCGGTCAGCCCGAGCAGCAGCACGTTGCCGGCGGTGATCGCCACCCGCAGGAAGCCCACCGGGAACCAGCTGGAGGGCAGGAAGAGCATCGCCGCGAACGGCGGGTAGGTGGCCGGCAGGTTCCACTGGGTGACCCGCAGGGCGTAGAGGTCGTGGCCGTTGGCCACCGCGGCGCCCTCGGCCCGGTAGACCATCATGTCGACCATCGAGGTGCCGATGAAGTGCCGCACCACCGCGTAGAGCAGCAGCGAGACGCCCGCCACCAGGCAGGCGATCCGCAGCTGCCGGCGGGGGGCCTCGCGGACCGCGCGGACCGCGTCCGTCACGGGTCGGCGCCAGGCCGGCTCCGTCGGGGGAACGCGGGCCGGTTCGGCCTGCGCCGTCCGCCGGTCCTGTTGCACCGTTGTCACTGCCTGCTCCGTCCGCCGGTCGGTCGACCAGCAATCGACCATACCGGAGTGCTCCTCAACCGGCCCCCGCCGCGCAGGACCGATCACCGTCCCCTACCGCCCGTCACGTTCCGCCCACGGCCGCGGCCCAGCCGGCGGGCCGGGGCCGGCGGGGCGCCGCCTCCGGTGCCCAGCCGCAGTCGGATCTCCGCTCCGCCGAGCCCCTCCGAGCGGCCGAGCGCCAGGTCACCGCCGGTGGCCTCGGCGAGCTTGCGGGCGATGTCCAGGCCGAGCCCGGTCGAGCCCGGGCCGCCCTCGCCGCCGCCGCGCCGCAGCGCCGCCGCCGGGTCGGCGAATCCCGGTCCGGCGTCGCCGACCAGCACGGTCACCGCGTTCTCGGTGGCGAGCACGTCCACCGAGAACGCGGTGCCCATCGCGGTGTGCCGGAAGACGTTGCCGAGCAGCGCGTCCAGCGCGGCGGCCAGGTCGGCTCGCGGGACCGGGACCGGAGTCGGTGCCCGGGCCCCGGAGAGCTGCCAGGCCCGGTCCTCGTCCTCGGCCAACGCGGACCAGAAGGCGACCCGGTCCCGGATCACCTCGGCGGCGTCGCAGCGCACCGCGACCGCGGGGCCCACGGCCGGCGCCCGGCGGGCCGAGCGGATGATCTGGTCCACCTCGCGCTCCAGCTGGGAGACCGCGTGCCGGGTCGCCTCGGCGGCGTCGCCCTCGCCGAGCGAGGCGGCGTTCAGCCGCAGCACGGTGAGCGGGGTGCGCAGCCGGTGCGACAGGTCGGCGGCCAGCTCACGCTCGGCGGCCAGCAGGTGCACCACCCGGTCGGCCATCGCGTTGAACGCCGCCGCGGCCTCCCGCAGCTCGGCCGGGCTGCCCTCGGCCCGCGGCCCGTCCACCGGGAGCCGGACGGCCAGGTCGCCGGCGCCCAGCGAGCGGGCGGCGGCGGCCAGCCGGCGGGCCGAGGCGACCAGCCGGGCGCCCATCCGGTCGGCCACCAGCACCGCGATCGCCACCAGGCCGAGCGCGACCAGCGAGAGCACCAGCCAGGCGGTCCGCACGCCGCGGGTCAGGTCGCCGTCGGCGACGTACACCTCGACCACGGCGGTCCGGGTGGTGTCCACCGCCACCGGCTGCAGCAGGGCGTAGCCGCCCGGCACCCGGACGGTCAGCGAACGCCCCTCGCCGCTCGCCCGGGCGACCTCCGGGCCGGCCGCCCGGGCCTGGCCGATCACCGGTCCGGGCGCGGCCGGCCCGGCGGCCGGGGCCGGGGTGCCCGGGCCGCCCGCCGTACTCGCCACCAGCGGCCCGGCGGCCTTCGGCGCCGGCAGGTGGACCGCGATCCGCCCCCGGGCACCCGCGTCCGTGCTGGCCACCGCCCGGGCCAGCGCACCCTGGTCGGTGGTGATCGCCAGCGCCGGGCCGAGCGCGGCGGCCTGCCGGTCGGCCTGCATGAAGGACCGCTCGCGGGCGGTCTTCTGCACCATCAGCCCGAGCGGGATGAGGAAGGCCAGCGCCACCATGGTGGTGCCGGCCACCGCCGCCTTGACCAGCGCCCAGCGCAGCGACTCGCCGCCCCGGGCCGGCTCACCGGCCGCTCTCACGGCCGCGGCTCCAGGCCGGCCGGGGCCGGCGGCTCCAGCCGGACGCCGACGCCGCGCACGGTGTAGAGGTAGCGCGGGTTGGAGGCGGTCTCGCCGAGCTTGCGGCGCAGCCAGGAGAGGTGCACGTCGATGGTCTGGTCACCGCCGTAGGTCTGCCGCCAGACCTCGGCCAGGATCTCCCGGCGCGGCACCACCACGCCGGGCCGGGCGGCCAGGAAGGCCAGCAGGTCGAACTCGCGGCGGGTCAGGTCGAGCGGCTTTCCGTCCAGTTCGGCCTCCCGCCGTTGGACGTCGATCGCCAGCCCGCCGACCCGCAGCAGTGGCGTGGGAGCGACCGGGCCGGCGGCGCCGAGCCGGCGCAGCACCGCGGCCATCCGGGCCGTCAGGTGCTCCCCGGAGAACGGCTTGACCAGGTAGTCGTCCGCGCCGTCGTTGAGCAGCCGGACGATCTCGGCCTCGTCGTCCCGCGCGGTGGAGACGATCACCGGGACGTTGGTGACCCCGCGGATCATCTTCAGCGCCTCGCCGCCGTCCAGGTCGGGCAGTCCGAGGTCGAGGATCACCAGGTCGCAGCCGACCTGGGCGACCTCGCGCAGCGCCTCCAGCGCCGTGCCGACGCTGCGGACCGCGTGACCGGACTCGGCCAGGTGCCGGATCAGGGCGGAGCGTACGAGCGGGTCGTCCTCGACGACGAGCACAGTTGCCATGGCCCTGCACGCTACGGCATCCAGGATTTTCCCAGGAAGCCCGTCCCGGCCCCCCGGGGTGCCCGTCCTGACGCTTCGACGATGCGGCAGGATGGGTGGACGATGCGAAGCGGACTGGTTCAGACGGGCGCCTGGGCCGCGGCCACCGGCGCCGCGGTGCTGCTGTCCTGGCTGGGCGTCAGCAGCGTGCTCTCCGACTCCGCGTTCGGGCCGGCCCGGACGCTACCGCTGCCCTCCGTGGCGGTGCAGAGCCTGGGCGTCGCGGTGTCGGCGACGGCCGGTGGGCCGACTCCGGCCAAGCCGTCCTCCCCGCCCGCCCGGCGCGGTGCCGGCCCGGAGCCGGGGCGGCCGGCCGACGGTGTCGGCCACCCCGCCGCCCCGAGCCCGCCGGCGCCCGGCCCGTCCGCCACCGGCGGCCGGCCGCCGGGCCCGACGGAGTCCCCGAGCCCGACCGTCAGTCAGTCCCCGGTCCCCGGTGCCACCGGCACCGCCACCCCGGACGATCCCGACGGCCCCGACGATCCGTTCTTCCCCGGCGATCCCGGGGATCCGGACGACCCGGGCATCCCGGACGGTCAGTCGCCCGACCCGACCGCGGTGCACAGCTACCTGGTGCCCGGCGGCCGGGTGGCCCTGGACATGGGCACGGACTCCGCCGACCTGGTCTCGGCCGCGCCCGACGGCGGCTGGCAGATGCAGGTCTGGCACGGCGACGAGTGGCTCCGGATCGACTTCTCCCGTGGCGACGACGCCGACTCGGTCTACGTGACCTGGAACGGCCACCCGCCGGCCGTGCAGACCGTGGTCCGTTAGGGCCTGTCCGGCGGCTCTCCTCGCGGCCCGGAAGGATCCCCCAGACAGGCCCCGAGGCCCCGGACCGCACGCGGCCCCGGGTCGGACGGGACCCGGGGCCGCGGCGTGGCGGGCAGCCGTTACAGGTTGCCGCGCCTCTCCTGCTCGCGCTCGATCGCCTCGAAGAGCGCCTTGAAGTTGCCCTTGCCGAAGCCCATCGAGCCGTGCCGCTCGATCATCTCGAAGAAGACGGTCGGCCGGTCCTGCACCGGCTTGGTGAAGATCTGCAGCAGGTAGCCGTCCTCGTCGCGGTCGGCCAGGATCTTCAGCTCGCGCAGCTCCTCGATCGGCACCCGGGTGTCGCCGACCCACTCGCCGAGCGTGTCGTAGTAGCTGTCCGGGGTGTCCAGGAACTCCACGCCCGCCGCCCGCATCTGCCGCACCGTGTGCACGATGTCGTTGGTGGCCAGCGCGATGTGCTGGACGCCCGGGCCGCCGTAGAACTCCAGGTACTCGTCGATCTGCGACTTCTTCTTGGCGATGGCCGGCTCGTTGAGCGGGAACTTCACCTTGCGGGTGCCGTCGGCGACCACCTTGGACATCAGTGCGGAGTACTCGGTGGCGATGTCGTCGCCGACGAACTCCTTCATGTTGGTGAAGCCCATGACCCGGTTGTAGAACTCGACCCACTCGTTCATCCTGCCGAGCTCGACGTTGCCCACGCAGTGGTCGATGGCCTGGAAGTTGCGCTTCTTCACCGGCTCGACGATCGGCTCGCGGGCCACGTAGCCGGGCAGGTAGGGGCCAGCGTAGCCGGAGCGGTCCACCAGGGTGTGCCGGGTCTGCCCGTAGGTGGCGATCGCGGCCAGCACCACGGTGCCGTGCTCGTCCTTCACCTCGTGCGGCGCGGCCAGGCCGGTCGCACCGTGGGCGACCGCGTACTCGTACGCGGCGTAGACGTCCGGCACTTCGATGGCGAGGTCGACCACACCGTCACCGTGCTCGGCGACGTGCTGGTCCAGGAACCGGCCGCGCTCGCTGCTCGCCTTGACCACGGAGGTGAAGACGAACCGGGCGCCGCCCGACTCCAGGACGTACGAGGCCAGCTCGCGGGAGCCGGTCTCCGGGCCGGCGTACGCGACGCAGCGCATCCCGAAGGCGGTGGAGTAGTAGTGCGCGGCCTGCTTGGCGTTGCCCACGGCGAACTCGACCGCGTCCATCCCCTTCACCGGGAAGGGATCGGCCTTGCCCGCGTGCGCGGGGACGGACTGAGCGGCGGTATCGGTCATGACGGCCTCCCTGTAGGGCGTGGGACCTCGACGCGCCCCCGGGTGTGGGGCGTTGACCCCGCGGCTCGGTGTGGGGCCCGGCCCACGGGGTTGCTGTGGGGAGAGCGTCGGCCCGATCACCTCGTTGCGCAACTGTTCCGGATTGCTCTGGTCAAGCTGTGCCGTCCGGCCGGACAATACCGGGGCGTGCTGTACACATTGCCCAGCGATCCGCCCGGTGCATCGCCCAGTGCGCGGACCCGCGCGCGTTGCCCAGTGAGAGCGAGGCCAGGATGACCACCCCGACACGCTCCCCCATCGACCCGCTGGACGGCCGGCTGATCGCGCTGCTGGCCGAGGAGCCGAGGATCGGCGTGCTGGAGTGCTCGCGCCGGCTCCAGGTGGCCCGCGGCACCGTGCAGGCCCGGCTGGACCGGCTGCAGGCCCGCGGGGTGATCGGCGGCTTCGGGCCCGAGGTGGAGCCGGCCGCGCTGGGCTACCCGGTCACCGCGTTCGCCACCCTGGAGATCTCGCAGGGGCAGGGCGCGGACGTCCGCACGCACCTGGCGGGCGTCCCCGAGGTGCTGGAGCTGCACACCATCACCGGCCAGGGCGACATGCTCTGCCGGATCGTCGCCCGGTCCAACGCCGACCTGCAACGGGTGATCGACCGGGTGGTCGGCTTCGACGGGATCGTCCGGGCGTCCACCGCGATCGCGCTGGAGAACCCGGTGCCGTACCGGGTGCTGCCGCTGGTCGCCCAGGCGGCCGCCGAGGGCGCGGCGACGGCCGAGCCCTGACCGGCCTCAGCAGCTCGGGACGGTCCCGCCGTGCTCCAGCTCCCCGAGCGCGCTCAGCGAGTCGCCCAACGTGTTCACCGGGACCAGCCGCAGCCCGGGCGGGGTGTTCACCTTGGCGTCCGAGCACTCGGCACGCGGCACCAGGAACACCGTGGCGCCGTCCCGGGCCGCCGCCCAGGTCTTCAGCGCGACCCCGCCGACCGCGCCGATGGAACCGTTGTCGTCGATGGTGCCGGTGCCCGCGATGTTGCGGCCGCCGGTCAGGTCCCCGCCCCTGCCGTCGCCGACCAGCTTGTCGATGATCGCCAGGCTCATCATCTGACCGCCACTGGGCCCGCCGATGTCGCCCAGGTCCACCGAGACCTTGACCTGGTCCGGCGAGAGGTGCAGGTAGTTCAGCGCCGCCGTGATCGCGCTGTCCTGTGCCTGGGTCATCTGCTGGGCGCTGACCTGGTTCGCCTGGGTCGCGTTGGTCTGCGGGTAGACCGCCTCCCGCGGCAGCACGGCCACCTTCGGGTTCAGCCAGGCGGCCAGCGCCTGCTCCAGGCTGATCGACACCGTCGGCCCGTCCGCCCTGATCGTCACCACCCGCAGCGCCCCGGTGGTCTGCCGCACCGGCGCCCCGGTGATGCTGAGCACCCGGGCGCCCTCGTAGCTGCCGAGCGCGTTGGCGGTGTCGCCCGGCCAGGTGCGGGTGTAGGGCAGCGCGACGGCCGTCGACACCGCGAGGAACCCGGCCAGCACGACGGCGCACAGCGCCAACGCCCGGCGCCTGGGGGTGAACACGGACGGCTTCCGGGCGGCCGGCGGCTCGGCGGCGGCTTCGGGCTTCGAGGCGACAGACACAAGGGCATCCAAACACACCGGCACACACCCGCGCCGCGCGCGGACCAGCGCGGACCAGCGCGGACCGGATCAGCGCAGGGCGTCCGCCACCTCGGTGGCCGCCTCCACCACCCGCGGTCCGACCCGCTCGGGCACCAACCCGTTGAGCATCACCACGCCGACGCTGCCCTCGATCCCGCTCAGCCCGAGCAGCGCGGCGGCGGCCCCGCTGGCGCCGGACTGCTCCTCCGCCCGAGTGATCACGAACCCCTGTTCGGGGCGGCGCTGGTTGGGGAAGTTGCGGGCCTCCAGGATGGCCCGGCCGGCCGCGCTCTCGTCCAGCGGGTGGCGCAGCCCGGTCCGGTACGCGACGTGGAAGTCGGTCCAGCTCGGCTCGACCACCGCGACCGCCAGCGCCTCGCTGCCGTCCACCAGGGTCAGGTGCGCGGTCGCGCCGAGGTCCTCGGCCAGGCTGCGCAGCGCGGGCAGCGCGGCCTCCCGGAGCAGCGGGTGCACCCGGTGCGCGAGCCGCAGCACGCCGAGGCCCACCCGGGCCCGGCCGCCTGTGTCGCGCCGGACCAGGCCGTGCTGTTCCAGGGTGGCCAGCAGCCGGTAGACGACGGTGCGGTTGACGGCGAGCCGGGCGGCCAGCTCGGTCACCGTCAGGCCGCGCTCGGAGTCGGCGAGCAGCTTGAGCACCCGCACGCCGCGGTCAAGGGTCTGGGAGGTCTCGGCGGTCACGACACGCATTCCTTTCCGCGGCGACCATCGGCGCCGGCGGGCTGCCGGGGCCTTGGCGGAGTGTCGCGCGCAGGGGTGATGGACGCGGGAGGACCGGCTGCGTCGTCATTGGCACACGCGGCCCCTCAGCACTCCGTTCGGAGGTCGTGCCTTCGAGAGCGCGTGGGGGAAAAGTAGTAACTGATTCGCCCGGGCGGAAGTGGTTGTCCAAAATTCGGTCATGATCGGTATCTCCGATTCGGACGAATTCCGGCAATAGCCACTATTCCCACGGCGGCCGGACGGCCGCGGCGGCGGCGGCCGTCCGGAGTTCGGACAACCGCCGCCGGGCGCCACGGCTCAACGGGCGGCCCACTCCTTGACCCGGGCGATCCGGGCCTTCAACTGGTTGGCGGTGGCCTGCGCGGTCAGCGGGCCGCCACACTCCCGGCGCAGCTCGTTGTGGATGGTCCCGTGCGGCTGGTTGGTGCGGTGGTGCCAGGCCGCGACCAGCGTGTTCAGCTCCTTGCGCAGCTCGCGCAGCTCCTGGTGGGTCACCACCGGGCGCTGGTCGGCGGGGAGTTCGAGCAGGTCGGCCTCCTCGGCCGGCCTGGTCTTGGAGCGCTGGATCTGCCGGTGCTGGCGCTTCTGCAGCAGCATGTGCACCTGGTCCGGCTCCAGCAGGCCCGGGATGCCGAGGTAGTCCTCCTCCTCCTCGCTGCCCGGGTGCGCCTGCATGCCGAATTCCATGGCGTTGTAGAGCACCCGGTCGAAGACCGCGTCCGAGCCCAGCGCCTCGTAGCTGAACTCCTCGCCGCCGGCGCCGTCCGGGCCGTCGTTGGCCTGCTCGGCCTCGGCGAGCAGCCGGTCCTCCTCGTCGAAGAGGCCCTCCTCGCCCTCCTTCTTCGGGCGGTCCAGCACGTGGTCGCGCTGCAGCTCCATCTCGTTGGCGAAGCCGAGCAGCATCGGCACCGAGGGCAGGAAGACCGACGCCGTCTCACCGCGCTTGCGGGCCCGCACGAAGCGGCCGACCGCCTGCGCGAAGAAGAGCGGGGTGGAGATCGAGGTGGCGTAGACGCCGACGGCCAGGCGCGGGACGTCGACGCCCTCGGACACCATCCGGACCGCGACCATCCAGCGGTCGTCACCGGCCGAGAAGTCGGAGATCCGCTGGGACGCCTCGGTCTCGTCGGAGAGCACCAGGGTCGCCTTGTGCCCGGTGATCTCGCGGATCTGCTTGGCGTAGGCCCGGGCGGCGGTCTGGTCGCTGGCGATCACCAGGCCGCCGGCGTCCGGGATCGCCTTGCGGACCTCGGTGAGCCGCTTGTCGGCGGCGCGCAGCACGTTCGGGATCCACTCGCCCTGCGGGGCCAGCGCGGTGCGCCAGGCCTGGGCGATCAGGTCCTTGGTCATCGGCTCGCCGAGCCGTGCCTCCAGCTCGTCGCCGGACTTGGTGCGCCAGCGCATGTTGCCGCTGTAGGAGAGGAAGATCACCGGGCGGACGACGTGGTCGGCGAGCGCGTGGCCGTAGCCGTAGGTGTAGTCGGCGACCGACTTCCGCAGCCCGTCGGTGTCCTCGGCGTACTGGACGAACGGGATCGGGTTGGTGTCCGAGCGGAACGGCGTCCCGGTCAGCGCGAGCCGCCGGGTGGCCGGCTCGAACGCCTCGAAGCAGGCCTCGCCCCAGGACTTCGAGTCACCGGCGTGGTGGATCTCGTCCATGATCACCAGGGTCTTGCGGGCCTCGGTGCGGTTGCGGTGCAGCATCGGGTTGACCCCGACGCCCGCGTAGGTCACCACGATGCCGTGGTAGTCCCGGGACAGCGGACCCGACGAGTAGGCCGGGTCCAGCCGGATGCCTATCCGGGCCGCGGCCTCGGCCCACTGCTTCTTCAGGTGCTCGGTCGGCGCGACCACGGTGACCTGCTGCACCAGGTGGTTGTGCAGCAGGTACGAGGCCAGGGTGAGGGCGAAGGTGGTCTTCCCGGCGCCGGGGGTCGCGACGGCCAGGAAGTCCCGCGGCTGCTTCTCGATGTACTTGTCCAGCGCCCCCTGCTGCCAGGCCCGCAGCTTGCCCGCGGTTCCCCACGGGGCACGGCCGGGGAAGGCCGGGGAGAGGTGGTGGGAGCCGGCCGGGCCGGCGGTGGCGCGCACCGGCGCCTGCGGCTCGGCGGCATCCGAGAAGAGCGGCGACATGGCGGAAGAGGCGGCAGTACTCACGGTCTCCCAGAGGGATCGTCGCAGGTCAGGGCCGTAACATCGACCCACCCGGCAGGCGGACGGCGGTCGGACAACCCGCCTAGCCTACCGGGCCGCCCTCTCCCCCGAGGCCCGACACGGGCCGCCCGGCCGCTTCGGGACGACGTGACCGGGATCACTCCCGCGCCACGCGCGACCGGCGTAAGAGTCCGCCCCCCGCGCGCTCTCCTCCCCCGAAAGCCCCACCGCCGTTCCCAGCCGAGGAGGCCCCGTGCCCAGCGCCGTCGTCGAGCAGGTCGTGCCCGCCAGTCTGATCCTCTCCACCCGCGCCTCGGCCGAGCTGCGGGTGACGCTGCGCTACCGGGCGGCGGATCCGCTGGCGGTCCGGCTGCTCTTCCCCGCCGAGTACTCGCTGGACGAGCCGACCGGACCGGTCGGGGCGGACGGGCCGGAAGGCGTCGAGTGGGTCTTCGCCCGGCAGCTGCTGGCGGCCGGGCTGGAGCTGCCGTCCGGGCTCGGCGACGTACGGCTCCGGCCCTCGCACGGGCGGCACGTCCTGATCGAGTTGCACGCCCCCGAGGGGGTGGCGCTGCTCCGGTTCGGCGCGCTGGAACTGCGGCGCTTCCTGTGGCGCAGCCACCTGGCCGTCCCCGAGGGCCGGGAGCACCAGCACCTCGACCCCGACCGCGCCCTCGCGGAACTGCTGCGCTGAGGACTCCTCGGGCCGGGGGGGCGAGCGCGGATGCGCTCCCGCTACGACCGTCGGCTGCCGGTCAGGTGGGCGTAGACCACCACGTTGCCCCGGTAGCCCTCGCCCTCGGTGTAGCCGCCGCCGCAGGTGATCAGGCGCAGCTCGGGGTCGCGGGCCTGCCCGAAGACCTGCCGGTCGGGGAAGGCGGTCTTGGGGTACACCTCGATGGCGTCGGCGAGGAAGTACGCGGTGCTGCCGTCCCGCCGGGCCACGTCGATCCGGTCGCCGCGGTGCAGGGCGCCCAACCCGTAGAAGACGGCCGGTCCGCTCGCGATGTCCACGTGCCCGACCAGCAGCGCGGTACCGGTCTGCCCGGGTGTCACGCCGTCCCGGTACCAGCCGGCCAGGTTGCGCTGGTCGTCCGGCGGGGTGGCCAGGTGCCCCCCGGTGTCCAGACCGACGCCGGTCACCGGGGCGTCCACGTCGAGTGCCGGGATCCGGATCCGGGTCGGGGCGGAGGCCTTCATCGGGATGCCGGTCAGCGCGTGCCGGGACGGCCCGGCACCCAGGGCCTCGGCGACGGACGGGGTGGGCGGCAGGCCGCCCGTGCTGCCGTCGTGCACCAGCCAGGCGCCCAGCACCAGCGCCGCGGCCAGCGCCGGTGTGCCCAGCCGGCGACCGCTCTGTCCGCTCACGCGCACTCCCATCGGTTCGGCCCGACCCCCATCAGCCCCGCTGACCAGCCAAACCCTCCCCCGCGCCGGCCGCACCGGCTGCGCCGCCGGACGGGTGAGGCCGCGTACCGGGCAGCCGCGGCCTGGTCAGGAACCCCTCCGCGAGCCCGTTGGCGACCGCGACGCTCAGCAGCTCGGACGACTTGTCGTAGAGCAGGAACCGCGGCTGCCACTCCGGCTGGTACTTGGCGTTGGCCCGGTACAGCGACTCCAGCTGCCACCACCGGGAGAGGAACCGCAGCACGGTCCGTGACAGCCGCAGCACCGGCCCGGCCCCCAGCTTGGCGCCGGCCTCGAAGACGTACCGGAACATCGCGAAGTTGAGCGAGATCCGGGTCACCTGGATCCTCCCGGCAGCCGCCGCCAGCAGCAGCTCGGTGATCATGAACTCGACGAGCCCGTTGTCCGACTCGCGGTCCCGCCGCATCAGGTCGAGCGAGAGGCCGTGCGCGCCCCACGGGACGAAGCTGAGCAGCGCGCAGGTGCGCTCGTGCTCGTCACGGCACTCGACCAGCAGGCAGTCGCCGTCCGCCGGGTCGCCGAGCCGGCCCAGCGCCATGCTGAAGCCGCGCTCGGTCCGCCCGTGCCGCCAGGCGTCGGCGAGGTGGCGCAGCCGGGCCAGCTCCTCCGCCGGCACGTCCCGGTGCCGGCGGATCAGGACGTGGTAGCCGGCCCGGCCGACCCGTCCACGGGTCTGCCGCAGGGTCCGCATGCTGCGGCCGTGCAGGCTGAACCCCTCGGTCTCCACGACGGCCTCGTCGCCGAACTCCAGCGCCTTCAGCCCGGTGCGCTGGTACGCGGTGCCGGCCTGCTCGCCGGCGCCGGTGACGGCCGGGATCCAGGCGTTGGCCCGCGCGGTGGCCCGCCAGGCCTCGATCGCCTGCGGCCAGGCCTCCGGGTCGCCGATCGGGTCGCCGGAGGCGAGCGCGACACCGTTGACCACCCGGTAGAGCACCGCCGCCTTGCCGGAGGGCGACCAGCAGACCGACTTGTCGCGGCGCAGCGCGAAGTAGCCGAGCGAGTCGCGCCCGCCGTGCCGTTCCAGCAGCGCCCGCAGCCGCTGCTCGTCCGCCGGCCCGAGGTGCACCCGGCCGCGCGGCGAGCGGAAGAAGACCCGCAGCACGAGCAGGAAGAGCGCCGCCCCCAGCACGTTGATGCTCAGGTCGGCCCAGCGGTCCACGGTGACCTGCGGCACCTCCTCGCCGAAGCCGGAGACGGTGAACAGCCGCAGCAGCGCGTACCGGAAGCACTCGCCCCAACCGACCTGCGGCGCGGTGGCGGTGACGTGGATCAGCAGCGCGCCGATCGAGGCGACCAGGGCCCCGCCGAGCAGCAGCACGGCGATCCCCAGCAGGATGTTGCCGCGCTCACCGCGGGCGTGGAAGGCCGGGCGGCTCGCCAGCAGGAAGGCCAGCACCAGCGCGGTGAGGACGGCGGAGACCCAGTTGAACGGGTGCCGCCGGTCCGCCGGCAGGGTGGCCAGGGCGAGCAGGAAGAGCGCCGCGTAGGCCGCGACCACCAGGGTGGCCACGATCCAGGCCGCCCGCTTGCGCCGGCGCAGCATCACCGCCAGCAGCGCGGCGAAGAGCGCCGCGGTGAACCCGGCGGTGACCAGCACCGGGGTGAAGAACTGCCCGCTGTTGATCTGGTCCACCCGCTGCCGGAACGGCGCGACCAGCCCGGCAACCAGGTTGACCAGCGCGGCGATCCGCAGGTACCACTCGGCCGCGGTCGCACAGCGCAGCCGCCAGCCCGGCAGCGAACGGGCGCGCTCCCGCACCTCGGCCGGCGCCGCGACAGGCTCCGGGGCCCGCTCCTCGACCCGCGCCCCGGCCGGCACCGCCACCGGCCCGGTCTCCGCCGGCACGACCACGTCCGGCGCCCCGGCCAGCAGGTTGTAGGCGGCGGCCTTGGCCACCATCAGCCGCTGGTGCACCCGGGCCTCCCGCCGTTCGGCCCGGGCCAGCCGCTTGGGACGGCTGCGGTAGCGCCAGCGCGCCCACGGGCTCTGCGGCCGGGCCAGCCGGATCGCCCCGACCACCGCAAGCGGCGCCACCATCACGCCGAGCAGGCCGGTCCACAGCTTGCCCTTGAGCAGACTGATCGTCACCAGGATCAGCAGCAGTGCCGCGCCGACCAGCTGACCGGCCGATGGCCGTCCGGTCAGCCCGCCCAGCGGCGGCGCCCCGACCAGCAGCAGTCCGATCATCGCCACCGCGAGGATCACCGCGTCCACCGACTTGCGGCCCTGCTCACTCCAGTAGACGTCCTCCAGGTGCAGCACCAGCGCGAACTCGTCCAGCACCAGGCCGCAGCCGACCCCGAAGGCGACCGCCAGCACGTCGCGCGGCACCCCGGCCTCGCTGCGCACGGTGAACGCGCCGACGCCGGCGACCAGCATCAGCGCCTGCCCGAAGACGACGTGGTGGATGTGCAGGCCGCCGGGCGTCACGTTGCCCGGCCACCACGGGGTCCCGCGCCGGATCATCCGCACGCTGAACCGGATGAAGAGGAAGGACGCGATCAGGCCGAGCAGCAGGAGGAGGAGCGGTTCCCGCCCCGAGGCCACGATCCGGTCCTGGAAGCTGACCCGCAGCGACTCCGCCATCGGTCCCGTCCCCTCCCGCCACGGCCCCGGGCCACGGCCATCGCTCCATCTGACGCCTGCTCACCAGGGTGCGCGACCCGACGCGCGAGCAGCCTGCGCCGGACGGTTGATCCGGCCGATCCCTCCCCCTCACTTGTTGGCTCTCGTGCCATGCTGTGGGACAAATCAGTCATAACGGATAATCAGCAGACAATCGGTCAACAGGAATATCAGGAAGGTCGAGGGATCATGGATGCTCTCTCCCGCCGGACTCTGCTGGCGGCCGGTGCCGCCGGCGCCGCCACGGTCGCCACCGGGTGCGCGCGCCCCGGCACCCCCGCCAGGTCCGACGCCATCGACCCGGCCTCGGTTCCGCACCACGGCCACGGCGGCGCCTCGGGCGCGCCACCCGGCGCCGTCCCCGTCAAGCCCGAGACCACCCTGATCGGCGACGGCTCGACCTCCGACACCGGCCCGCAACCCAACCAACCGGTCCCCGAGCCACTCGAACCGGGCCAACAGCCGCCCCAGTTCGTCGTCTTCTCCTGGGACGGCGCGGGCGAGCTGGACAACAGGCTGTTCTCCCGGTTCCGCAAGCTCGCCAAGGACCACAACGCCGGGATGACCTTCTTCCTCAGCGGGCTCTACGTGCTGCCCGAGTCGAAGAAGGACCTCTACCACCCGCCGCAGCACCCGGTCGGCGCCTCCGAGATCGGCTACCTGAGCGACCAGCACATCCTGGACACCCTCACCCAGGTCCGCGCCGCCTGGCTGGACGGCCACGAGATCGGCACCCACTTCAACGGCCACTTCTGCGGCCCCACCGGGGTCGGCCAGTGGTCGCCCGAGGAGTGGGACAGCGAGATCGAACAGGCCATCAGCTTCGTCACGCACTGGAAGAGCAACGGCGGCTTCACCGACCAGCCCGCACTGCCGTTCGACTACGCCAAGGAGCTGATCGGCGGCCGCACCCCGTGCCTGGAGGGCCAGCGCAACCTGCTGCCCACCGCGGTGGCGCGCGGCTGGAAGTACGACGCCAGCGGCTCGGGCGGGGTCCAGGTCTGGCCGCAGAAGATCCAGGGCGGCGCCCTCTGGGACTTCCCGCTGCAGTCCATCCCGTTCCCCGGGCACACCTTCCAGGTGCTCTCGATGGACTACAACATCATGTTCAACCAGTCCGGCGAGAACACCAAGGCCGATCCCGCCAAGTACGCGGCCTTCCAGCTCCAGGCCCGGGATTCCTACCTGGCCGGCTTCGAGCGCGCCTACCGGAGCAACCGGGCGCCGATGTACATCGGCAACCACTTCGAGGAGTGGAACGGCGGGATCTACATGAACGCCGTGGAGGAGGTGCTCAAGACCATCGCCGGCAAGCCGGACGTCCGCCTGGTCTCGTTCCGCCAGCTGATCGCCTGGCTGGAGGCGCAGGACCCGGCGGTGCTGCGCAAGCTGCAGAGCCTGGGCCCCGGCGAGGCCCCGGCGGTCGGCTGGTCGAAGTTCCTCGCCGGCCACTAGGGCCTGGACTCCCCGCGCCCGCGCACACCGGGCGATTAACCCGATCGGCGTCACTCCGAGCGGCAGGCCATCACCCCAGGTGGACCAGGGTTTCCCGGCCCGTCCGGCGCCCGCTCGGCATGCGGCCCGGCCGCCCACCGCGTACCCCTGGAGCAGCAGGACGCGGTTCGTCCACGGGGATACCCCGTGACCGGGTCCCGGGAGGACCAGCATGCGCGCTCGTCACTTCGTCGCCGGGGGCATCCTCACCGTGGCCGCAGCCCTCGGTGCGGCCGGCCCCGCAACGGCGGCCGGCCTGGTCGTCGTCCAACCCGACTCGCTCGCCCCGGGCGGCCGGATCTCGCTCCTCGACGGCGGCAAGGGCCAGGCCGCCGGCGCCTTGACGGTCCGCGACAGCGGCAACGGCGACGGCAAGAACCCCAACGGCGTTGGCAACGGCAACGACGACGGCAAGGGCTACACCGGCGGCGGCGTCAACGGCGGCGGCGTCAACGGCAACGGCGTCAACGGCAACGGCGTCAACGGCAACGGCGTCGCCGGCGGCGGCGTCAACGGCGGCGGCGCCGGCGGCGGCGTCAACGGCGGCGGCGCCGGCGGCGGCGTCAACGGCAACGGCAACGGCGGCGGCGTCAACGGCAACGGCAACGGCGGCGGCGTCAACGGCAACGGCAACGGCGGCGGCGTCAACGGCAACGGCAACGGCAACGGCAACGGCAAGGGTTACACCGGCAGCGGCGAGTACTCCAAAGGCGGCGGCAACAGCAACGGCAAGGGCTACACCGGCAGCGGCGAGTACTCCAAAGGCGGCGGCCCGAGCGGCGCGAGCCACGCCGGGGTCGGCGGCAGCACCGGCCCCGACGTCCGGGAGACCGTCGCCGGCGCCTCCCTGATGATCACCGCCGCCGCAGCCACCGCCCTGCGGCTGCGCCGCCGCCGCGCCGACTCCTGACCCGCCGCCCGGGCACCCTTCAGGTCCCGGCCCGGTCGCACACCACCTCCGCGCTATGCGGGATCGCGCCACTGCGGTCGTACGGATCGGCCACCGGCCGCTTCGACGCCGCGGTCGGCGCCGCGGTCGGCGCCGGGTCGGAGGGGAAGGCCGGCCGCAGCAGGCCGGCCTCTGCATCGCAGGCGGAGTTGGCGATGGTGAAGTCCCAGGCGGCGACGTCCAGACCGGCCGAGCCGGCCGGATCCCCGCCGTCCGCCGGGAACGCCACGGTGATCACCCGCCGCACCACGGTCCGCGCCACCTCGGCCGGTGGTGCGTCCGAGGCCGTGGCCGCCGGCCGGCTGAGGGCGTACGCGAAGGTGTAGTCGGCGGTCACCAGCAGGCCGCCCAGTTGGTCGTCGGTCACCTCCATCCGCCCGCTGACCCGCACCCCGTCCGGTACCGGCGCGGCCACCGCCGGGTCGAAGCGGGTGAACACCTCGTCCCCGCCGCCGTCGGCGTGGTCCGCCAGGTGCCGGGTCAGCTGCTGGTACAGCGGCGAGTCCGGCCGCAGCATGCCGAGCGCGACGGTCGGCGGACCGCCCGCCAGGGTGGCCGGGTCCAGGTTCGCGGCGGCCAGGAAGTCGCGCACCCGCGCGGTCGCCGCCCCGACCTGCTCGGCGGTCAGTCTCCCCACCGCCCTGGCGGGCGGTGGCGTCAGGCCCGCCCGTCCCTCCGGCCAGCTCTCGGCCGGCGAGCCGGCGAACGGACTGGCGCGGGTGGCGGTCACCGGCGCGGCGGTCACCGCCGGTCCCGTGGACACGCCCGGCGAGGCCGGCGGCACGGCCGAGGCCGGGTGGCCGGCGGCCGCGCTCCGGCTGCCCCTGCCGTCCGGCGCCCCGCCGAGCGGAGCGCCGGTGGCCAGCGCCCCCAGTACCAGGGTGGCGGTGGCGGTGGCCACCAGCAGGTCACGGACCCGGGCCAGCCGCCCGGACGCGGGGCGCGGACCCGGCGTCGCCACCGTCCGGCCCGCGGGCCCCGGGCCGCGGTGGTCCCGGGCCGCCAGCGTCCGGGCCCGGGCGGAGGGCTCCACCAGCGGGGCGGTCCGCACCGACTCGGCGGTGAAGGCCGCCCGGAAGCGCTCCCACTCGGCGTCACCGGCGGGCGGCCGGACGGGCCGCGGCTCGTCCGGGCCGCCGGGCGGTGAGGTTGGTATGGACATCGGCCCTCCTCCGCCGACTCGACAGAACCGCCCTTCCGGCCAGGACCGGAGGGCAGGCGCCAGATGTACCGCCGGACGGGCGATCTGTCCATCAGTCGCGCGTCGCATTTCCGCGCGAACACCGTGGTCAGCCGGTGACCCGCGGCCGGACCCGGCCCGCCAGCACCGCCCCCAGCAGCGCGACGCAGGCCATCACGCCGAAGATCACCGCGAACGCGCCCCGTGCCCCGGCCCCCGCGCCGCCGGTCGCCACAGCGGGGACCGCGCCGCCGCCCAACGCCGAGAACAGCACCCCGGCCAGCCCGACCAGCAGCACGTTGCCGAGCGCGTCGGACATCTGCAACGAGGCCGAGTTGACGCCGGCCGCCTCGGGCGGCGAGAGCTTCATCATCAGCACGCTGATGCTGGCGATGGACAGGCCCATGCCCATCCCGCCGACCGCCCAGGCCGCCGCGGCGGTCCAGGTCGGCGCCGCCGGGAGCAGCACCAGCGCCGCGCCCGCGATGGCCGCCGCGGTGCAGCCGAAGCCGAGCCGGATCAGCGCCTCGCGACGCCGCTCGGCCGCCGGCCGGCCCTGCAACCAGGAGCCCAGGGCCCAGGAGAGGCCGCCGCTGGTGAGGGTGAGGCCGGCCAGGGTCGGCGAGAGGTGCCGCTGCACCACCATCATCAGCGGGATGAACGCCTCGGTGGCGAAGAACGCCCCGGCCGCCACCCCGCGCAGCAGGATCAGCGTGGGCAGCCCGCGCGCCGCGCGCAGCGTGCCGGCGGGGAGCAGTCGCCGTACGGCGGGGAAGAGCAGCCCGGCCCCGGCCAGCGCGGGCAGCAGCCCGAGCAGGTCCAGCCTCTGACCGGCGTACTGCAACAGCCCGGCCCCCAGCGCGGCCATCGCGGCCAGCCCGATCCGCCGCCCGTCCAGCGCGCCGCCGGGGCTGGCCGGCTGGGCCCGCTCGGCCCGGCGCAACGCCGGGCCCATCACCGCCAGCGGGAGCACGATCAGCATCGGCACGGAGAGGAAGACCCAACGCCAGCCGAGGTGCTGGGTCACCGCGCCGGAGAGCACCGGGCCGACGATCGACGGCAGCACCCAGGCCGCCGAGAAGGCCGCGAAGACGGACGGCCGCAGCCGCTCCGGGAACGCCCGGCCGACCACCACGTACAGCGCGACGATCACCAGCCCGCCGCCCAGCCCCTGCACCGCCCGGCCCGCGACGAAGATCCACATCCCGGCGGCGGTACCGGCCACCACCAGCCCGGCGCCGAACACCCCGATCCCCGCGAGGAGCGGCAGCAGCGGCCCGCGCCGGTCGCACCACTCGCCGGAGAGCACCATCGCGAACAGCGTGCTGGTGAAGTAGCCGGAGAAGGCGAAGGCGTACAGGCCCAGACCGTGCAGCTGACGGGCCGCCACCGGCATCGCGGTGTTCACCGCGGTGGCCTCGAAGGCGAGCAACAGGACCACCGAGACGATCCCCAGGGTCAGCGCCCGGTAGGGCGCGCTGAGCACCCCTCCCCCGTCCTCGGCGGCTATCAGCGGGTCGGCAGGGTCGGCCGAGGTGGCGGGGGCTGTGGTCATGACTGCCATGGTAAGTGCCGTCGGTCGGGTTCACTCCTGACCGAAAGCCTCGGAGCGCTCCGCCCTTGGCCGTAGGACCCCCCACCGGATTTCATCCGCCCGTCACAATTCACTGTTGACGGCGACCTGGCCGGACCGGCACCATGAATTCCGTGAACGCGGCCGAAAGGGCCGCCGAATTCCGCAGCAGAGAGGAGCGCCCGGCCGTGATCCGCAAGCCCGCCGCCACCTCCTGTTGTCCCGCCCGTCCCGCTCACCGCGCCAACTGACCGAGGGCCCGCCGCCCTCCGCCCGGCCGTGTGCCCGAGTGGTTCAGGGGACCGCCTGCAAAGCGGTTTACACGGGTTCGATTCCCGTCATGGCCTCCGCACGACGTACCCGGCACGACCGGTCGGCGAGAAATCCGCCGGCCGGCGTTCCGGCATTTCCGGAATCATTCTCGACGGCGTTCCCGGAAAGCGGCGCTCCCGGAAAAGGGCCCGCCGAGAATATCGGCGGGCCCTTTTCCGGTGACCGTCAGGCGATCGCCGCGTCCTCCGGGGGGATCGGGAGGCGGCCGACCGGGAGGCCGGTGGCGGCGCGGACGGCGGCGGCGACCGCGGCCGGGGCGACCACGGCCGGGACCGCGCTGACCGCCTTCGCGCCGAAGCTGGCGACCACGTCGCGCTCCTCCAGCAGCGCGGCGATCCGCACCTCGGGGGTGTCCAACGCGGTGGGCAGCCGGTAGCCGGTGAGCGAGGGGTTGGCCGGCCGGCCGCCCACCATCCGCAGGTCCTCCAGCAGCGCCAGGCCGACGCCCTGCGCCACCCCCGCCTCGATCCGGTCCTCGATCTGGCCCGGGTTCAGCGCCCGGCCGACGTCCTGCGCGACCGTCACGTCGACCACCCGCACCGCGCCCAGCTCGATGTCCACGTCCACCACCGCGCGCATCGCGCAGAAGGCGATCGAGACGAAGGCGTCACCCTGGCCCGCCTCGTCCAGCGGCTCGGTCGGGTGCGGGCGGCACTGCGCGGTGGCCCACAGCTCCTTGCCCTCCAGCGCCTCGGTCACCGGCATGCCGAGCACCCCGTCGTAGGAGGTGATCTTCCCGTCGGCGATCGACAGCAGCTCGACGGACATCCCGAAGTCGGCCGCGATCGGCTGCAGCAACTGGTGGCGGACCATCAGCGCGGCCCGCTCGACCGCGCCGCCGGAGACCCAGGTGTGCCGGCCGCGGGCGGCCGGACCGGCGATCGACTGGTCACTGTCCACCGGCGCGACGTAGACCTCGGTCACTCCGAGCACCGACTGGACGATCTGCCGGGCCAGCGTGGCGAAGCCCTGCCCGGCGTCGACGGCCGCGCAGATCACCGTGGCGTGGTCGCCACTCACCCGGACGGTCGCGGTGGAGACCTCGTCCGCGCCCTCCGCGCCGAGCATGTGCACCATGCCGACCGCGTACCCGATGCCGCGTCGCACCGCCGCCGGTTCGCCGGCCCCGCCCGGCCCGCCGGGCAGCAGCCACTCGGCGTCCGGCTCGTCCACCGGCAGCGCGGGCAGCGGCTCGGCGGCCACCGCGTCGAGCAGCGCGGCCACCGGCGCCGGGCAGGTGACGGCCTGCCCGGTGGGCATCGGGTCGCCGGTCGCCATCACGTTGCGGCGGCGGATCTCCAGCGGGTCCAGGCCGAGCCGGGCGGCCAGCTGGTCGAGCTGCGACTCGTGCGCGAAGCAGGACTGCAGCGCGCCCTCGCCACGCATCCGGCCGGCCGGCGGGTTGTTGGTGCGCACCGCCCAGGCGTCCACGAAGACGTTCGGGCAGACGTACGGGCCGACCGAGAACGCGGTGGCGGCGGCCAGCGCCTGGGCCGAGACGTCCGCGTAGGCGCCGCCGTCCAGCAGGATCTGCGCCTCCACCTTGACCAGCTTGCCCTGGGCGTCCGCGTGGTGGCGGTACCTCAGCAGCGCCGGGTGCCGGCTGGTGTGCGCCTGGAAGGACTCCTCACGGGTGAGCGTCATCTTCACCGGACGGCCGGTGCGCAGCGCCAGCAGCGCCAGCGTGACCTGGAACGAGAGGTCCTCGCGGTCCGTGGTCGCGCCGGGCACGCCGGTCACCACCAGCCGCACCCGGTCCGGCTCCAGGCCCAGGCAGGCGGCGGTGCGGTCGCGGTCGCCGTGCGGGTCGGTCGAGGAGAGGTGCAGCTCGACGCCGCCGTCCGGGCGCGGCACGGCCAGCCCGGCCTCGGCGCCGATCGGGGCCGGGTCCTGCCGGCCGACCTGGTAGAGGCCCTCGACGACCACCTCGCCGACCGCCTCCGGGTCGCCGGTGCGCAGCGGGAGGTGGCGGAAGAGGTTGCCGTCCGGGTGCAGCGGCGGCGCGGTGAAGGCCTGCTCGGGGTCGGTGAGCGCGTCCAGCACCTCGTACTCGACGACGATCGAGGCGGCGGCCAGCCGGGCGGTGTCCGGGTGGTCGGCGGCCACCGCGGCCACCGGCTCGCCGTGGTGGCGCACCACGTCGGCGGCCAGCACCGGCCGGTCGCCGGCGGGCGGGCCGCCCGGGACGCCGTCCCGGCCGGGCGGCAGGTCGGCGGCGGTGACCACGGCGTGCACGCCGGGGAGGGCCAGCGCGGCCGAGGTGTCGATGCCGACGATCCGGGCGTGCGGGTGCGGGGAGCGCAGCACCGCGCCCCAGAGCAGGCCCTCGGCCCACAGGTCGGCCGCGTACGGGTAGATGCCGAGTGCCTTGGGCAGCGCGTCGGTGCGCAGCGGCGAGCCGCCGAGGCCGAAGGTCTGCGGCTCGGGCGCGTCCGGGTCGGCGGGGGCCGGGGCGAGGGCGCTGTCCGTGGGGGAGGTCATGCGTGGTCGTCCTCGGGAAGCGGGGCGCCTCCGGCCGACGGCTGGGGGAGGAGGCCGGGGGCGAGGCTGGGGTCGAGCGGCACGGTGGGCGACCCGGTCTCGTAGACGGTCCCGTCGTAGGGGGCGGCCGGGATCCCGTGCGCGGGCGTGCCGTCGTAGAGCGGGCCGGGGTAACTCGGCGCGGGGTAGCCCTGGGCGGGGTACGGGTCGCCCTGGTAGACCGTGCCGTTGACCGCCGACGGGTCGAACGGTGTCCCGTGCGCGGGGGTCTGCTGCTGGTACACCGTGCCGTGCGCGGCGGCCGGGTCGTACGGCGTGCCGTGCGGCGGCGTCGGCTCGTAGAGCGCGTCGTGCGCCGGGGTCTCGTACGACCCGCCGGGCGCGGTGTTGTGGTGCGCCGGGGCGGGCTCGTAGCTCGTGCCCGCGTCGTACACCGTGCCCGGGCCGTAGGCGGTCGGGTCGTAGCCCGGGTGGCCCTGCACCGGGATCGCCCCGACGCCGGTGCCGGCCGCGGTCGGCTGCGGCGCGTACTCGGCCGCCGGCTCGGGGGTCTCCGCGCTGATCCAGCCGCTCTCGTCGCCGAAGACCGGCTGCGCGGCGGTCGCGCCGGCCGGCGGCCAGTCCTCCCGGTAGACGGGCAGGTCGGCCGGCTCGGCCGCGGGCTCCGCCTGCTCGGTGGGCTCGTCGACCGCCTCCGCGGCGTCCTCCGTCGTCTCCTCGGCCTCCAGCAGCGCCGCACCACGCGCCTGAGCCACCGTCTGGACGGCCGTCAGCGCACTGCGGTACCCGGTGCAGCGGCAGAGGTTGCCGCACAGCGCCTGCCGGGCCTCCACCTCGCTCGGCCGGTGGTTGCGCTGCAGCAGGTCGTGCACCGCCATCGCCATCCCGGGCGTGCAGTACCCGCACTGCACGGCGCCCGAGTCGGCCAGCGCCTGCTGCACGTCGCTCGCCGCGCCGCCCGCCGACAGCCCCTCGACCGTGCTGATCTCGCTGTCCGCCGCCAGCGCGGCCGGGACCAGGCAACCGGCCACCAGCTGCCCGTCCACCTGCACCGAGCAGGCGCCGCACTCGCCCTGCTCGCACCCGTTCTTGGCGCCGGCCAGCCCGAGCCGCTCGCGCAGCACGTAGAGCAGGCTCTCGCCGATCCACGCGTCGGTGACCGACCGTTCGAAGCCGTTGACGCGCAGCGTGTACGAGGCGCACGGGCGCCCCTCGCCGGGCAGCGGTGGGGGGTTCAGCGGGTCGGACGCGATCCCGGGCGTCAGGTCAGCCGTCACTTCAAAGCCCTTCCCAGTGCCCGACGGGCCAGCACCGACACGGTACGCCGCAGCCGCACCGCGGCCGCGGTCGGCCCCTCGATCAGCAGTCCCGACGAGGGGTCGGCGCCGTAGCCGTCGGGGACGCAGGCGGTGGCCACGTACTCGCCGAAGGCCGCCGCCGCGGCCGGGTCGACCACCGGCACGCCCTCCTCGCCGCGGGCCGACCAGTCGATGCAGCCGGCCACCCAGGCCTCGGCCTCCAGCGGCCGCAGCGGCACCGGCGCGACGGCACCGACCGCGCAGCGCACCGCGCGCCGGGCCGGGTCGAGCACCAGCGCGACCGAGGCGGTCGCCCGGGCCGGGCCGCTGCGCCCGGTCGCCTTGAGGAAGACCTGCGGGGCGTGCAGCAGCGGCACCCGGACCCAGGTGAGCAGTTCGCCGGGGCGCATCGGGTCGTGGCCGGTGAGCAGGTGGCTGACCGGCACCTCGCGGCTGCCGCCCGGGCGGGCCAGGGTGACCGAGGCCTCCAGCGCGGCCAGCACCGGCAGGGTGTCGCCGGTCGGCGCGGCGGTGGCGATGTTGCCGCCGAGGGTGCCGACGTTGCGGGTCTGCGGCGGTCCGGCGGTGCGCGCGGCGTCAGCGAGGGCGGGGATCAGCGCGGCGAAGTCGGGCCGGTCCATCCGGGCCAGCGTGAGGCCGGCACCGAGCACCGCGGTGCCGCCGTCCTCGTAGCGCCAGCCGCGCAGTTCGGTGATCCGGCCGAGGCCGATCAGCGCGGCCGGGCGCAGCCGGCCGGCGTTGACGGCTTCCATCAGGTCGGTACCGCCGGCCACCGGTACCGCGGTGGGACTGGTGCCGAGTGCCTCGACGGCCTCGTCGAGGGAGGTCGGCAGCATGATCGTGCGGTTCACCAGGATCCCACCGTGCTCCACTCGCTCGGGCTGCGCTCGATCAGCCGTCCAGTACGGCCGCCGCGAGGGCCGGCCGGTTCGTCCCGCACCGCGCTCTGCGGTACCGCCCGTAGAGTACGGGGCCGCGCTGCCGAACTGAAGCAGCCCACCGGGTCGGGCAACTCTGGCACATCGCAGGCGATGATCACCCCCGGGGTGGCGGACCATCTGGCCCCATACCGGGCAAATCAGGCACGAATGGGATCAGATGTTCATCTGTTAGTGACGCCGGACGGGGCGGAAAAGGTTCCCAGACGATCCGTCACCCGGTCAGCCGGCCGGCGGCGCACCCTCGATCGGGCGACCGGCCACCCCCGGCCGACGCTGCCACGGGTGCGGCCCGCCGGGCGGACGGTACGCCACCCCGAGCGCGTCCAACCGGGCGTAGTGGGCGCGCATCCGGCACTCGAAGCCCGGCCAGTCGCGGGCGGCGGGATCGCTCGGCAGCCGTGACCAGGCCACCTCGGCGAAGGCCGCGAGCCGCGGGAAGGCCCGGTAGTCGAGGTCCCGGGCATCGGTGGCGAACTCGCTCCACAGGTTGGCCTGAGTACCGATCACCCGACGGGCGGCGGCCGTCGACTCCGGCGGGCGCCCCAGCTCCGGCGGGACCGGCTCGAACCGGTAGACGTCCTCCAGGTTCCGCACGTACCCGACCGGAACGGGTTCGTCCGGGCCGTCCGCCTGCCGGTGGTCGAGGTAGACGTGCTGCTCCGGGCACATCACCACGTCGTGCCCGGCCCGCGCGGCGGCCACCCCACCGGCGTACCCCCGCCAGGACGAGACCGCCGCGCCCGGGGCGAGCCCGCCCTGCAGGATCTCGTCCCAGTCGATCAGCCGGCGGCCGCGGTCGGCCAGCCAGCGGTCGAAGTGCCGGAGGAACCAGGACTGCAGGCCGTCCTCGTCCGCCAGCCCGAGCTCCGCGATCCGGGCCCGCGCCGCCGGACTGGCCCGCCACTGGCCCTTCGGGCACTCGTCGCCGCCGAGGTGCACGAACTCGGACGGGAAGACCTCCAGCAGCTCCTCCAGCACGCCCTCGTAGAAGGCCAGCGTGGCATCCGAGGCGTTCAGCACGTTGGGGCTGACGCCCCAGTCGGTCCACACCCCGAGCGCCGCGGCGTCCACCACGTCGGTGTTGCCCAGCTCCGGGTAGGCCGCGATGGCCGCCTGGGCATGGCCCGGCAGGTCGATCTCGGGGACCACGGTGATGCCCAGGCCGGCCGCGTACCCGACGACCTCGCACAGGTCGTCCTGGGTGTAGTAGCCGCCGTGCGGCCGGTCGTCGCGCCGCCCGCCGGAACGGAAGCCGACCATCGAGCGCTCCCGCCAGCCGCCCACCCCGGTGAGCCGCGGGTAGCGCCGGACCTCGAAGCGCCAGCCCTGGTCGTCGGTCAGGTGCAGGTGCAGCACGTTGAGCTTGTGCGCGGCCAGCAGGTCCAGGTAGCGCAGCAGGCCGTCCTTGGGCAGGAAGTGCCGGGCGACGTCCAGCAGCACCCCGCGCCAGCCGAACCGCGGGGCGTCCGCGATCTCGCAGGCGGGCAGCGTCCAGCCGCCGGCCCGGCGCAGCGGGGCCCGCCGGAACGCCTCCGGCCCGAGCAGCTGACGGACGGTCTGGGCGGCCCAGAGCGCGCCGGCCACTCCCCCGGCGGTGAGCAGGGCCCGCCCGGCGCCGACCGTGATCCGGTACTCCTCGGCGGCGAGGGCGGCGTCCAGCCGCAGCGCCAGGTCGGCCCGCCCGGGCGCGGCGGCGGGGGCCAGCGGCAGCCCGGTCGCGGCGCCCAGCGTCGAGCGCAGCCAGCGTTCGGCGTCCCCGGTGCCCGGGCCGCCGGCGAGCGTGGTCGCCGGACCCAGCCGCAGGCCCGCCTCAGCCGGGAACCGGACGTCCGCCGGGGCGGGGATGAGGTCCATGCGGCCCGTCCTGCCCCGCGGACCACCGATTGGTACAGACCACTGTCAGCACCAAAACCGCGGTTACTTCTTGTCGCCGCCGCCGTCGGCCGGCTCGATGCCCTCGAAGATCTCCTTGCACATCGGGCAGACCGGGTACTTCTTCGGGTCGCGCCCGGGCACCCAGACCTTGCCGCAGAGCGCGACCACCGGGGAGCCGGAGAGCGCGCTCTCCATGATCTTGTCCTTCTGGACGTAGTGCGCGAAGCGCTCGTGGTCACCGTCCCCGTGGGAGACCTGGGGGACGGGCTCGACCAGCGTGCCGGTGCCGAGTCCGCGCTCGGGCTCAAGAGTGCTCATGGGGGTCAAGTCTATGGGGGCGCGGAGCGGAACGTGGTGTCTCAGTTGAGCAGCGGGTCCTCGGGGTAGGTCGCGAGCATCGCCAGCGGCCCGCGCTGGCGGCGCAGCACCGAGCGCCACAGCCGCTCGGGATCGGGGCAGGAGATGTCCCCCGGCTCGACGTCCACCAGGTACCAGGCGCCCTCGGCGATCTCCGCCTCCAGCTGGCCCGGGGTCCAGCCGGAGTACCCGGCGAAGACCCGCAGCGCGCCCAGCTCGCCGGCCAGCACCTGCGGCGGCGCCTCCAGGTCGACCAGCCCGATCGCCCCGTGCACCCGGCGCCAGCCCAGCGGGTCGGCCGGCCCCGGCTCCCCCGGCACCACGGCCACCGCCAGCGCGGAGTCCAGCCCGACCGGACCGCCCTGGAAGACCACCGGCGGGGCACCCGCCAGGTCCGCCCAGCCGTCCAGCACGTCCGAGACCTCGACCGGGGTCGGTCGGTTCAGCACGACGCCCAGTGCGCCCTGGACGTCGTGGTCCAGCAGCAGCACCACCGACCGGGCGAAGTTCGGGTCGGTGAGCACGGGGGTCGCCACGAGCAGGCGGCCGGTGTGTGAGGAGGCCGCGGTCATGTCTCACATGATCCCGCAGCCGCGTGCCGGGCGGGAAGCCCAACACGAAAGCCGCCCGGCCCGGGCAGCAAACCTCCTCCCCGCGGCCGCTCACCCGTTCGGCGCACAGCGGGCCGAGCTTCCACCCGGAGAGAGCATGATCACCATGTGATCGCACGGGAACCGCCGAACCGCCCACTACCATCTATCCGAAGTGGCGCCCGTGCGGCCCGCGCCACAGTCGTCACGGCTGCCCCAACGAACCGTGCTGCCTGCCTCTCCCGGCTGCGAACCCCTGGATTGCGAGAACGATGACCGACGACGTCCTGCTGGTCCACGGCGGAAACCCGCTGGAAGGCGAGATCCGCGTCCGCGGTGCCAAGAACCTGGTACCCAAGGCGATGGTGGCCGCCCTGCTCGGCCAGGGCCCCAGCAGACTGCGCAACGTCCCGGACATCCGTGACGTCAAGGTGGTGCGCGGCCTGCTCCAGCTGCACGGGGTGACCGTGCGCAGCGGCGAGGAGGAGGGCGAGCTGATCCTCGACCCCTCGCACGTGGAGAGCGCCAACGTCGCCGACATCGACGCGCACGCCGGCTCCTCGCGGATCCCGATCCTGTTCTGCGGCCCGCTGCTGCACCGGCTCGGCCACGCCTTCATCCCGGGCCTGGGCGGCTGCGACATCGGCGGCCGGCCGGTCGACTTCCACTTCGAGGTGCTGCGCCAGTTCGGCGCCACCATCGAGAAGCACCCGCAGGGCACCTACCTGGTCGCCCCGCAGCGGCTGCGCGGCACCAAGATCGAGCTGCCCTACCCCTCGGTCGGCGCGACCGAGCAGGTGCTGCTCACCGCCGTGCTCGCCGAGGGCGTCACCGAGCTGCGCAACGCCGCCATCGAGCCGGAGATCGTCGACCTGATCTGCGTGCTGCAGAAGATGGGCGCGATCATCTCGATGGGCACCGACCGGACCATCCTGATCACCGGCGTGGACGAGCTGGGCGGCTACACCCACCGCGCGCTGCCGGACCGACTGGAGGCCGCCTCCTGGGCCTGCGCCGCGCTGGCCACCAAGGGCGACATCTACGTCCGCGGCGCCCGCCAGCTGGAGATGATGACCTTCCTCAACACCTTCCGGAAGGTCGGTGGCGCCTTCGCGGTGGACGACGAGGGCATCCGGTTCTGGCACCCGGGCGGCGAGCTGAGCGCCATCGCGCTGGAGACCGACGTGCACCCCGGCTTCCAGACCGACTGGCAGCAGCCGCTGGTGGTCGCGCTGACCCAGGCCACCGGCCTGTCCATCGTGCACGAGACGGTCTACGAGTCGCGGCTCGGCTTCACTTCCGCGCTCAACCAGATGGGTGCGCACATCCAGCTGTACCGCGAGTGCCTGGGTGCCACCCCGTGCCGCTTCGGCCGGCGCAACTTCCTGCACTCCGCGGTCGTCTCCGGCCCGTCCAAGCTGCTCGGCGGCGAGCTGGTCATCCCCGACCTGCGCGGCGGCTTCTCCTACCTGATCGCGGCGCTGGCCGCCGAGGGCACCTCCACCGTGCACGGCATCTCGCTGATCGAGCGCGGCTACGAGAACTTCATGAGCAAGCTGCGCGAGCTCGGCGCGCACGTCGAGCTGCCCTCCGAGGAGCTCGCCGAGCTCTGAGGCCCGCGACACGCGAAACGGCGCCCACACCGGTCCTGGATCGGTGTGGGCGCCGTTCTTCGTCGGCCGGTCAGCTGACAGGTCGGCACTCGACCGACCCGCAGCGGGAACACGACAGAGCGGGGGGGGTCCGTCGGGACCGCCCCCGCTCAGTGCCGGGTCACTTGCCCTTGGCGGCTTCCTTGAGCTTGGAGCCCGCGCTCACCTTGGCGCTGTAGCCGGCCTCGATCTGGATCGGCTCGCCGGTCTGCGGGTTGCGGGCGGTGCGGGCGGCGCGGTGGGTGCGCTCGAAGGTCAGGAAACCGGGGATGGTGACCTTCTCGTCGCCCTTCGCAACAACCTCGCCGACGACCTCGGCGAAGGCCGCCAGCACGGCGTCGGCGTCCTTGCGGGTCACCTCGGCGCGCTCGGACAGAGCGGCCACCAGCTCACTGCGGTTCATGTGTACTCCTGTGGTCTGTTCGTTGCGGTGTGCGGGGGCTCCATCGGTCGTCCCTCCGGGGACGCCGGGTGGGCCGCTGGTCCGCACACTGGGCTCCTTCAGGCGGCTGGTGGTCAGGGCCCGGCTCGTGCCCCCGCCGCGCAGCGTGCCAGTCCTGCTCACGTGCCTGCCTGGGTACGAATCCTGCCCTTTCCGGCCCCGAGAAAGCCAATCGGGCCTCGGCCGTCCACCCCGAACGGCGCCCCCCGTCCGCAGCTGTGACGCTCCGTCGGCACCGGCTGACCGGCTGGGGCGGCGGCCGGGAACGACTCGCCGAGTGGTTGGGGGACGTTCCGTACTTGTCGGACACGCCTGCCCCGTGCAGGGCTACCGTACGCCCTGACGGGGACAAGCCCAAACACGCCCCTTCCCCTTGTGTCGCAAGGGTTCGGACCCGCTCCAACGAACAGGGGCGGGAATCGGCCAAGTGATCGACCGAATCCCGCCCCGGAAGGATCGTTCGAGGTCAGAGCCTGACGACCGGGAAGGACGCGGTGTCCAGGGTCCCGACGATGCCCGGAGTGGGCCGGGCCGGGGCCTTGTCGTCGCCGCCGGCCGCCAGCGCGGCGTCCCGCACGGCCGCGGCCACCGTCTTCGCCACCTCGGGGTGGAAGACGCTGGGGATGATGTAGTTGGCGTTCAGTTGGTCGTCGGTGACCGTGGTGGCGAGCGCCCGAGCCGCGGCGATCATCATCTCGGTGTTCACCGTCCGGCTCTGCGCGTCCAGCAGGCCACGGAAGACGCCGGGGAAGACCAGCACGTTGTTGATCTGGTTGGGGAAGTCACTGCGGCCGGTGGCCACCACGGCGGCGGTCTGCCGGGCCACCGCCGGGTCCACCTCCGGGTCCGGGTTGGCCAGCGCGAAGACGATCGCGTCGGGAGCCATCGAGGCGATGTCGTCGCCGTCCAGCACGTTCGGGGCCGAGACGCCGATGAAGACGTCCGCGCCGGCCACCGCCTCCTTGAGGCTGCCGGTGCGGCCCGAGCGGTTGGTGTGCTCGGCGATCCAGCGCAGCGAGTCGTTGAGGTCGTCCCGGCCACTGTGCACCACGCCGCGGACGTCCGCCACGGTGGCGTGCTCGACGCCGGCGGCCAGCAGCAGCTTGAGGATCGCGGTGCCGGCCGCGCCGGCGCCCGACATCACCACCCGGATGTCGCCGATCTCCTTGCCGACCACCCGCAGCGCGTTGGTCAGCGCGGCCAGCACCACGATCGCGGTGCCGTGCTGGTCGTCGTGGAAGACCGGGATGTCCAGCGCCTCGCGCAGCCGGGCCTCGATCTCGAAGCAGCGCGGCGCGGAGATGTCCTCCAGGTTGATCCCGGCGAAGCCGGGGGCGATCGCCTTGACGATGGCCACGATCTCGTCGGCGTCCTGGGTGTCCAGGCAGATCGGCCAGGCGTCGATGCCGGCGAACCGCTTGAAGAGGGCGGCCTTCCCCTCCATCACCGGCAGCGCGGCCTGCGGGCCGATGTTGCCGAGGCCGAGCACCGCCGAGCCGTCGGTGACCACCGCGACGCTGTTGCGCTTGATGGTGAGCCGGCGGGCGTCCTCGGGGTTCTCCGCGATCGCCATGCAGACCCGGGCGACGCCCGGGGTGTAGATCATCGACAGATCGTCGCGGTTGCGGATCGGCAGCTTCGAGGACATCTCGATCTTGCCACCGAGGTGCATCAGGAAGGTGCGGTCCGAGACCTTGCCGATCGTCACGCCGTCGATCGCCCGCAGCTTCTCGACGATCTCCTCGCCGTGCGCCACCGACGCGGCGGCCACCGTCACGTCGATCCGCAGCGCCTCCAGGCCGGAGGCGGTGACGTCCAGACCGGTCACCGAACCGCCGGAGGACTCCACGGCGGTGGTGATGTTGCTGACGGCGTTGCCGCTGGCCGGGACCTCCAGCCGCACCGTGATCGAGTTGGAGACACTGGGCACCGTCGCCATCGACGTCCTTCTTCCGTCCACTGAGGGGTTTGTGCTGGCCAGGCCGTCTTCAACAACTTGTTGATGCAGCGCCTTGCGCATCGTAGGCCTCGATCGTCGCACCTACCAGCGGGTAGCCAGAAATAACGTTCATTGATTGCACGGAACCGACAACGCGGGGTCCGGCCGGCTGGACCTTCCACCGGAAAATCCGCCGCCGCGGGATTGTCACGCGGGGCCGATGGGTTACATTGGACGGGACACCGGCTCGATCCAAGCCCCCGGGCCCAACCTTAGTCGCTTCGAGCGACCACTTGCCGCGAGGCGAGCATGGCGGGTCGGTGTCACCAACGTAGGACTGTGGCCCCCACCGATGGTGGGGGCCACGGTCGTTGACGGGCGCTCAGCCGCGCAGCAGGGCCGGCACTCCGGCGGCGTCCGGCAGGTCGTCAGGACCGGAGAGCACGGTCAGCCGCTGGGTGGCCCGGGTCAGCGCGACGTAGAGCACCCGCAGCCCGGCCTCGGACTCGCCGGCGATGCCGGTCGGGTCGGCGACCACCGTCGCGTCGTACTCCAGGCCCTTGGCCTCCAGGCTGCCCAGCGCCACCGCGCGGTCGCCCAGCCCGGCCACCCAGGCGGCCGCCTCCTCACGGCGGTCCATCGGCACCACGACCGCCACCGTGCCGTCCACCTCGCCGAGCAGCCGGACCAGCTCGGCCCGGGCCGCCGCCGCGAAGTCGGCCGGCTCCGCCGAGGCCACCGCGGCGAACCGCGGCTCGATCCCGGTCGAGCGCACCGCGCTGGGCGCCGGCGTGCCCGGCGCGGCCAGCGCCAGCACCGCCGCCGCGACCTCGGCGATCTCGGCCGGGTTCCGGTAGTTGACGGTCAGCGTGTAGCGGCGGCGCGGCTTGCCGGACAGCACCTCGTCCAGCGCGGCCTGCGCCTCCTGCGGGAACGGCCAGGAGCTCTGCGCCGGGTCGCCCACGATGGTCCAGGTGGCCATCCGCGCGCGGCGCCCGATCATCCGCCACTGCATCGGGGTGAGGTCCTGCGCCTCGTCCACGATCACGTGCGCGTACTCGGTGCGCTCCACCGGCCCCCGCTCGCGCTGCCGCGAGCTGCGATCGGCGTAGGTGGTGACCTCGTCCAGACCGGTCAGCAGGTCGATCGCGTCCACCTCGCGGACCTTCGGCCGGGCCGGCTCGCCGAGCAGCACCCGCAGCTCGTCCAGCAGCGCCACGTCGTGCGCCGAGAGCGCGCCCTCGCCGCGGTCGCCCAGCTGCCGCCAGGAGTCGGCCAGCAGCCTGGCCTCCTCCGGGGTGACCGCCCGCCGGGCGATCCGGTTGGTGTGCCGGTGGCGGCGCAGCGTGGCCAGCACCTGGCGCGGGCTCAGCGTCGGCCACCAGGCCTCCAGGAAGTCCTGGAACACCGCCTCGTCCGAGACGTACTCGTCGAAGGACTCCTTCTCCTCCTGCCGCTGCTCCCGGGCGAAGTGGTCGGTCGGCTTGGGCAGGTCGCGGACCGCCTCGGCCCAGAGCGCGTCCAGCAGCAGCCGGCGGGCCCGCGGGCGGAGCAGGTTGAGCGGGGTGCCGCCACCACCCACCACGTTGCCGCGCACCGCGCGCAGCCGGGCCGCGTCCAGCCGCAGCACCTCGCCGCGGGCCGCCACCTTGAGCTCGGCCGGCGCGTCCAGCTCCAGCGCCGCCCGGGCGGCCCGACGCAGCAGCTGGACCATCCGGGCCGAGCCCTTGATCCGGCTGACCTCGGGAGTGTCGTACCGCTCGGCCTCGACGCCGTCGACCAGGCTGCCGACCGCCCGGATGGCGACCTGGCCCTCCTCGCCGAGCGAGGGCAGCACGCCCTCGGTGTAGGAGACCAGCAGCGCGGTAGGGCTGACCACCAGGATGCCGCCCGCGTAGCGTCGGCGGTCCTGGTAGAGCAGGAAGGCGGCGCGGTGCAGCGCCACCGCGGTCTTGCCGGTGCCGGGACCGCCGGTGACCAGGGTGGCGCCCGCGGCGGGCGCCCGGATGACCTCGTCCTGCTCCTTCTGGATCGAGGAGACGATGTCGCGCATGGTGTGGCTACGGGCCCGACCGAGCGAGGCCATCAGGGCGCCGTCGCCGATCACCGCGAGTTCCTCGCCGTGCAGGGTCGGGGCCAGGTCCGGGCGCAGCAGGTCGTCCTCGACGCCGAGCACCTTGCGGCCCTTGGAGCGGATCACCCGGCGGCGCAGCACCCGGCCCGGCTCCAGCGGGGTGGCCCGGTAGAACGGCGCCGCGGCGGGCGCCCGCCAGTCGATCACCAGCGGGCCGTACTCGGCGTCCAGCACGCCGAGCCGGCCGATGTGCAGGGTCTGCGCCACGGTCGGGTCGGTCGCGTCCAGCGGGGCGAAGGACGGGATCCCGTGCTCCTCGGGGGCGTCGGCCTGCTGGAGGTCGATCCGGCCGAACAGGAAGTCCTCGAACTCGCTGTTGAGCCGGTGCAGGTGCGCGCCGGCCCGGTAGACCTGGGCGTCCCGCTCGGCGAGCGCGCCGGGCGTGCCGACCTGGACCCGCTTGGCCGCGTCCTCCAGGACGTACTCGGCCTCGGCGAGCTTCTCCTCCAGCCGCTGGTACACGGTGTCGAGGTGCCGCTGCTCACCGGCGATCTCCCGGTCCCGGAGAGTCTCGGCCGCGGTGGCCGGCCCGGCCCCGGTGCCGCCGGTGGTCGTGGCTGTGTGCTGCCGGGCTGTGTCGTGCGCGCCCAAGGAGCCCCCTGTCGTACGGTCCTGCGGTGGAGAGGTGGTGGCGTGCCGCCGTCGTGAACGGCGGACGGACGATCCTACGTCCTCCGGCGCACACCCGTCCTCTCCCGGTACGCCCTGGGGCTCGTCGTCGGGGACGCACGCCCTGCCTCCCCGCGAGGGGGCCGGAAACACGAAGGCCGCCCTCCGGATGGAGGACGGCCTGGGTGCACATGGGACGGTGGAGATGCCGGGAATCGAACCCGGGTCCAGTGGAGTGGATTCAGGACTTCTCCGAGCGCAGTCCGCTGTGCTTTTCTCGGCCCTGGCGGTCACGCGGACAAGCCGCCAACAGGCCCAGCTACTGTTTGATTTCCCCGCCACCCGCGCAGCCCGGGTGGAAGGTTGAGTTCCCTAGATTATGCCAGGGTCCGGATCGGGAACGCTCCGGTCTGACACCACGCCAGTCGCTGCTTAGGCAGCGAGGGCGAAGGAATCGCGCTTGGTGTTGGCGATTATTTTTTTGCGGCAGATGGTTAACGAGATCATTGCCGCGTTCCTCGGCTCGCTTCTCCTGTTTCGACTTCCCCTGTCGAAACCGATCATCCCCATGTTTTTTTGAGAAACAGCACAGCTCCGGCTCGGGAGGACCCGCCCGTGCTGCTCGGCCCATGATACGCGCATCGGCGAGGAGCGGTCCAGCGCATTACACCTTGTCGGGCAACGGTGCCTGGTGCGGGCCCGGGGTGCCCAGCTGCTGGGCCAGCCAGGGCAGTGCCTCGGCGAACGCGGTGGCGGCGAACTGCCAGGAGTGCCGGCCCGGCTCGACCGTCACGCTGGCCTTGATGCCGTCCTTGCGGGCCTCCGCGTCCAGCTCGTTGGCCTGCTGGATGTGCTGGCTCTCCTGGTCGCCGCTCTCGAACCAGCCGGACACGTTCTTGAACTTCGGGTGGTGCGCCAGCACGGTCATCGGGTCGTGCGCCGCCCAGGCCGCCTCACTGCCCCCGTACAGCCCGGCTATGGTCTGCTGCTTGTTTCCGGTGTTCGGACCGAGGTCGCCGGAGATGTCCTCGAAATGCGTGAAGACGTTGGGATGCTCGACCGTGAGGTCGATCGCGCAGGTGCCGCCCATCGACCAGCCGGCCACTCCCCACTTCTTCGGGTCGGTGGAGGTGTCGAAGGTCTTCTCGATGTACGGCGGAATGTCCTTGACCAGATGGTCCTCGGCGTTTCCGTTCGGGCCGTCGACGCATTCGGTGTCCACCTTGAACCCGCCGGTCGCGTCGGTGAACACCAGCACCGGTGCGTAGCCGCCGTGCTTCGCCGCGTAGGCGTCGGCGGTCTGCACCGCGTCACCGGCCCGCACCCAGTTGTCCGGCGCCGCGTACTCCCCGCCGATCATCTCCAGCACCGGCAGCTTGGGCCGGGTCTTGCTGCGGAACCACGCGGGCGGCAGGTAGACCAGCTCCGGGCGGTGCGCGAAGCCGCTGGCGGTGTCCGGGACGTCCACCTGGACGATCCGGCCGGTGGTGGTCTTGCCGGTGAGCGAGCCGAGCTGGCCGAGGGTCACCTGCTGCGGCAGCGGCGCCCCGCTGAGCTCGCCGATCGCGTCGTCGACGGTCGGGAAGTAGCCCGTGGAGACGTTCAGCGCGTTGGCGCCGGCGACCACCGCCAGCAGCGCCGCGACCGGCGCCATCAGCCGGTGCCACCAGCGCGCGCGGGTCCAGCCGACCACCAGCACGACCAGCGCGGCCACCGCGACGCCCAGCCAGATCCAGAGCGCGACCGGCAACGGGTCGGTGACCCCGCCCAGCCGGACCACGGCGACGGCGGCGGCAGCGGTGAGCACGGCGGCGACGAGCAGCGCGAGCGGCGCGCGGCGTCGCCGCCACCGCCGGTCGCGCCAGCCCAGGGCGGCAAGCATCGCGACCCCGGCCGCGAGCTGGATGGTCCACGGGAACCAGCCGTCCAACAGCGAGACGTTCATGCGGGGATGGTACTTACCGTATCTGGGAAACCCCGCTGTGCTGCGGAAACGCGGACACGTCTGGTACCGGACCGGGACAAACCGGGGTCAGCGCTGCCGCCGCCGGGCTGCGGCGACCGCCCGCGCGGTCTCCCGCCTGTCCTGCTGCTCGCGCAGCGTCTGCCGCTTGTCGTAGAGCTTCTTGCCGACCGCGAGCGCCAGCTCCAGCTTCACCCGGCCGTCCTTGAAGTACATCGACAGCGGGACCAGGGTGTGCCCGGTCTCCTTGGTCTTCGCCTCCAGCTTGCGGATCTCCAGCTTGTGCAGCAGCAGCTTGCGCTTGCGCCGCGCCGAGTGGTTGGTCCACGTCCCCTGGGTGTACTCGGGGATGAAGACGTTGTCGATCCAGACCTCGTGGCCCTGGGTGTAGGCGTAGCCGTCCACCAGGTTGGCCCGGCCCTCGCGCAGCGACTTCACCTCGGTGCCGGTGAGGACCATCCCGCACTCGTAGGTGTCCAGGATGGTGTACTCGTGTCGCGCCTTCTTGTTCTGCGCGATCAGCTTCTGTCCCGTTTCCTTTGCCATAGCGCCGATCATTCTCGCACCTCGGCCGCGTGATCGGCAGCAGCTTTACCGGCACCCCCCGGTCCGCCGCCCAGACCGGCCAGCACCCGCAGTGCCAACTGCCCGGCCTGCCCGGGATCGGCGGCGACCACGTCGGGGAGCAGCCCGGTGCCGTCCGGGGAACGTCCGTCGGGGGTGAGGTAGCGGCCGACGGTCAGCTCCAGCACCGAACCGTCGGCCAGCCGGCTGGGCTGCTGCACGGTGCCCTTGCCGAAGGTGCGACTGCCCACCACCACCGCCCGGCAACGGTCCTGCAGCGCACCGGTGAGCAGTTCGGCCGCGCTCATCGTGCCGGCGTCCACCAGCACCACCAGCGGGGTGCGGGTGTCGCCACCGGGCGTCGCGGTCAACTCCCGCTGATCGCCGCCCGACCGGTAGGAGGCGACCGGTCCGCCGTCCAGGAAGACCGAGGCCGCGGCCACCGCCTCGGCCACCAGGCCACCGGAGTTGCCGCGCAGGTCGAGCACGACGCCGCGGCGCGACGGCGGGCCGGCGGCGGCCCGGACGGCCTGCCGGATCTGCTCGCCGACGCCGCTGGTGAAGGCACGCACGGTGATCCGCAGCACGCCGGCGGCCGGCCGGTCGGCGGTGACGTCCTGGGTGGCGAGCACGGCGCGGCGCAGGGTCACCTGGCGCGGCGGGCCGTCCCGGTGGCCCACGGTGAGCAGCACGGACGTACCCGGGCCGGCCGCGCGACCGCGTCCGAGCCACGGACCGGCCCGCCCGCGCAGCCGGGCCACCACCTCGGTGACCGGCAGCGGGTCGGCCGCCGTGCCGTCCACCGCGAGCAGCCGGTCGCCGACCGCGAGACCCGCGCCCGCGGCCGGACCGCCCGGTCGCACCTGGGAGACGAGGGTGGCGCCATCCGGCGCCCGCTCCACCGAGAGGCCGACGCCCAGGTACTCGCCGGCCAGGCCCTGGATGAACTCGGCGTAGTCCTCCGGGCTGTAGTGCGCGGCCCACCGGTCGCCGCAGCAGTCGAACGCCCGGCGGCCGAGCGGCGGTCCGCCACCGTCCCGGCCCCCGGCCACCACCCCGCCGAGCAGCACCACGCCGAACACCAGCGTGAGGGCGGCTCCTTGGCGCACCCGCCGTGAGCATGTGGCCATGGGACGGGAGTCTAGGGCTCCCGTCCCACTCCCCGAGGCCCCTTGCTAGACCTTGAGGTACTTGCGCAGGGTCAGGAAGGCCGCCACCGCCGCCATCGCCATACCGGCCACGATCAGCAGCGGGATCACCGCGAGCACCGAGGAGAGGCCGATGAACTGGATGAACTGGACCTTGTTGGCGAGCCAGTGCTGCACGCCGTAGTTGCCGATCAGCAGCAGACAGGAGGCGAAGACGGCACCGAGTAGCGCGGAGAACGCCGCCTCCGCGATGAACGGCATCTGCACGTAGAAGTTGGAGGCACCGACCAGGCGCATGATGCCGGTCTCGCGGCGCCTGCTGAAGGCCGACACCCGGACGGTGTTGACGATCAGCAGCAGAGCCACCGAGAGCATCAGCACCATGATCACGAAGGCCGCCGTCTGCAGGCCGTTGAGCAGCCCGAAGAGGTTCTCCAGGATCTGCCGCTCGTCCTCCACCGAACGGACGCCGGGCTGGCCGGCGAAGGCGCTCTGGATGACGTCGAACCGGGTGGGGTCGTTGAGCTTGACCCGCCAGGAGGACGGGATGGCGTCCGCGCCGAGAACCGAAACAAGCGCGTTGTTCGGGTTCATCGCCTTCCAGTTCTTGTAGGCCTCCGCCTGGGTCTCGAAGGTGGCCGACTTGACCAGCGGCATCTTGTCCAGGGCCGCCTTGACGGCGGCGATCTGGTCGTCGGTGGCCGCGCCGGAGGCGCACTGCGGCGAGGTCTTGGCATCGGCCTTGGTGCAGAAGTAGATGCTCACCTCGACCTTGTCGTACCAGTACCCCTTCATGGAGTTGACCTGGTCGCGGACCAGGAGGCTGGCACCGGCGAGCGCGAGGGAGAGCGCGACACTGACCACGACCGCGATGGTCATCGTCAGGTTGCGGCGGAGACCGACTCCGATCTCCGACAGGACGAACTGGGCGCGCATTGCTGTTTACTCCAGGGTCAGTGCTGGTGGGCCGACGGCATCAACGGAAGGGCCGGCTAGTGCTGGTATCCGTAGACGCCGCGGACCTGGTCACGGACCAGGAGCCCCTTGTCGAGCTCGATCACGCGCTTGCGCATCTGGTCGACGATGGCTTGGTCGTGGGTGGCCATCAGCACCGTGGTCCCGGTGCGGTTGATCCGGTCGAGCAGCTTCATGATGCCGACCGAGTTCTGCGGGTCCAGGTTGCCGGTCGGCTCGTCCGCGATCAGCAGCATCGGGCGGTTGACGAAGGCCCGGGCGATCGCCACGCGCTGCTGCTCACCGCCGGAGAGCTCGCCGGGCATCCGGTCCTCCTTGCCGCCGAGGCCGACCAGGTCGAGCACCTCGGGCACCACCTTGGCGATGGCGCTCTTCGGCTTGCCGATGACCTCCAGCGCGAACGCCACGTTCTGCGCCACGGTCTTGTTCGGCAGCAGGCGGAAGTCCTGGAAGACGGTGCCCAGTTGGCGCCGCATGTGCGGCACCTTCCAGTTGGACAGCTTGCCCAGGTCCTTGCCCAGGACGTGCACCGCACCGGTGCTCGGCCGCTCCTCGCGCAGGCAGAGGCGCAGGAAGGTGGACTTCCCGGAGCCGGAGGAGCCGACCAGGAAGACGAACTCGCCCTTCTCGATCTCCAGCGAGACCTCCGACAGGGCGGGGCGGTTCTGCTTGGGATAGGTCTTGGAAACGTTGTCGAATCTGATCACGGCTGCATCACGGGGGCCATCCTAGGCGGAACGACTACCGGCTCGGACGAACCTCCGTGACCAGATCGTTACTCGGAGTCGGAGAGCTGCCGCGCGGCGCCGTTCCTCGGTCGGTCCCGCCCCCCGCATCCGGCCGAGGGCGGACGGCGGGAGCGGCCTCGGCCACTCCCCCGGCTTGGGACCATACGCGACCCGGGTGAGACCTCGCAGCGCCCACCCCCGGAAAAGCTGATGGATTGTCCGCTCTTGCGGGGGAATGAGCGGAAAATTGCGAGCCAATTCACAGCAGCGGCGTAAACCGGTGTGAATTATGTCGCTTATGGGACAATTTCGACCGGGCTTTGACGGTCGGCTTCCGGTGCCCGGGCGCCGGATCCCGTGGAACCTGGCACAGTAGAGGGGAAACCCCGCGCGGGCCGTGGTTCGCCGCTCCCCCGCCCGGGGCACGGGCAGGAACCAGGAGCCCGCCCGGTGCGTTGGCTGTAGCAGCAAGGAGGAGATCGCATGACATGCGACCATCTGGTGTGCGCCAACTGCGCCGGCCGCGTGAGCGAGGGCCGCTGCCCGGTCTGCCGCGCCCACCGCGCCCGGCTCCAGGAGCAGCAGGGGCCGTTCGCCGCGCTCAATCCGGTCATGCTGCTCGCGCTGCTGGCGGGGCTGCTGGCGGTGCTGGTGATCGCCCGGCAGGCGCTGGCCTGAGGACTGAACGTCGATGGGCCCGGAGGCTGTGCCTCCGGGCCCATCGACGTTGCTACCGGACGTAGCCACGGGTCACTCGCCCGCTTCGCGCTGCTCGCGCCAGCGGATGCCGGCCTCGATACCGCGCTGGTCGTTCATCGAGGCCGGCCTCGGACCTCGTTACTCGCCCGCTTCGCGCTGCTTGCGCCAGCGGATGCCGGCCTCGATGAAGCCGTCCAGGTCGCCGTCCAGCACCGCCTGCGGGTTGCCCACCTCGAACTCGGTGCGCAGGTCCTTGACCATCTGGTACGGGTGCAGCACGTAGGAGCGCATCTGGTTGCCCCAGGAGCTGCCGCCGTCCTTCAGCGCGTCCATCGCGGCCTTCTCCTCCTGGCGGCGGCGCTCCAGCAGCTTGGCCTGGAGCACGTTCATCGCCGAGGCCTTGTTCTGGATCTGCGAGCGCTCGTTCTGGCAGGAGACCACGATGCCGGTCGGCAGGTGGGTGATCCGGACCGCCGAGTCGGTGGTGTTGACGCCCTGGCCACCGGGGCCGGAGGCGCGGTACACGTCGATCCGCAGGTCGCCCTCGTCGATGTCGACGTGGTCGCTCTGCTCGACGACCGGGAGCACCTCGACGCCCGCGAAGGAGGTCTGCCGGCGACCCTGGTTGTCGAAGGGCGAGATCCGCACCAGGCGGTGGGTGCCCTGCTCGACCGAGAGCGTGCCGTAGGCGTAGGGGGACTTCACGCTGAAGGTCGCGGACTTGATGCCCGCCTCCTCGGCGTACGAGGTGTCGTAGACCTCGGTCGGGTAGCCGTGCCGCTCGGCCCAGCGCAGGTACATGCGCATCAGCTGCTCGGCGAAGTCGGCGGCGTCGATGCCGCCGGCCTCGGCGCGGATGTTGACCAGGGCCTCGCGGGCGTCGTACTCACCGGACAGGAGAGTACGGACCTCCAGCTCCTCGACCGCCTTCTTGACCGAGGCCAGCTCGGTCTCGGCCTCGGCCAGGGTGTCCGCGTCGCCCTCGTCGGCGGCCAGCTCGAACAGCACGTCCAGGTCGGCGATCCGGCTGCGCAGGCTCTCCACCCGGCGCAGCTCGCCCTGCAGGAAGGAGAGCCGGCTGGTCACCTTCTGCGCGTTCGCGAGGTCGTCCCACAGGTCGGGGGCCGCGGCCTCCTCCTCCAGGCGTTCGATGTCGGCCCGGATCCGGTCCAGGTCGAGGACGGCCTCGATCGACCCCATGGTCGATTCGAGGTTCTTGAGTTCTTCGGAAGGATCGACGGCTGCCACGCCCCCAAGCCTAATGGCTCCTGGGCTGCACCGGGACCGACCAGCTGACCTCCGGCTTCGGAGCGGGCGCGCCGGAGGCCCGGCCGCCGCCGTGCGAGAAGGCCGTGAAGGCGGCCACGGCCCCCGCCAGCAGCAGCACGACCGCCAGCAGCACCGCCAGCATCCGGCGCCGGCGCACCAGCGCCCGGCGGCCCTTGCGGTGCGTGGCGGCCGTCTCCGCGCGCTGGGCGCGGGACTCGGCGGCGTAGCCGGCCAGCTCCTGCGCGCTGGGCCGGCGCAGGCTGGTGTGGGTGTCCCGGGTGGAGTCCGGCGAGGCGGCCGGCACCAGCGCCACCGCCGGGCCGCGCTGGCGCCGGTGGGTACCCGTCCCCGTCTCCGCCTCGACGTACACCGCCTCGCCCGGGGGCAACGCCTCCTCGGCGGGCGGCCGGCCCTGCGCGGGCAGCGCCAGCGGGGGCAGCCCGGACAGCGCGGGCAGCTGCTCGCGCAACCGCTCGGCCAGCTCGGCCGCCCGCAGCCGGGAGGCCGGGGCCTTGGCGAGGCACTCGGCGATGATCCGCCACAGGCCGTCCGGCAGGCCGGGGACGGGTGGCACGCTCTCCGTGACGTGCCGGCGCAGCACCGCGCCGGTGTGCCCGCCACCGAACGGCGTGAAGCCCGCGAGCAGCTCGTAGAGCACGGTGGCCAGGGCGTAGATGTCCACCGCGGCGCGGGGCTCCAGGCCCTCGATGATCTCGGGGGCGAGGTAGTCGGGGGTGCCGATGATCCGGGTGGCCCGGGTCCGGCGCGGGGCGTCCACCAGCCGGGCGATGCCGAAGTCGGTGAGCTTGGCGCGCGGCGCGCCGCCGGGACCGGCCGGTGCGGCCAGGTCGAGCATCACGTTCTCCGGCTTGACATCCCGGTGCACGATCCCGGCGGCGTGCGCGGCGGCCAGCCCGTCCGCCACGTCCGCGATCACGGCGGCGGCGACCTGCGGGGCGAACACCCCCTCGCGCTCCAGCCGGGAGCGCAGGTCGGTGCCGTGCACCAGCTCCATCACCAGGGCGAGGTCCTCGCCGTCCACCACCATGTCGCGCACCCCGACCACCCGGGGGTGGTCCAGGCTGGTCAGCGCGGCGCGCTCCTGGACGAACCGGCCGACCAGCACCTGGTCGGCCGCGAGGTCCTCGCGCAGCAGCTTGACGGCCACCGGTCCGTCCGGACCCTCGCCGAGCCACACGGTGCCGGCGGACCCCCGGCCGATCACCTGGTGAACGGTGTACCGGCTGCCGATCTTGCGTGCCAATGCTGCTCCGTGGGCGGCGGGAGCGCGCCCGGGCCGCCGCTGGGGCCCCGGAGCGCTCGGTAGGTCGGTGCGTCAGCGACCAACCTACGCGTCCCGGGACCCTCGATGGCACCTCGGAGCCGCCCGGGCGGGCGGTTGCTCGCGACAAATTGTGTGAAATGTCGACAAAGAACCATTGCCGCCCGGTTGGTGGCGCTTCGTCAGCTACCGGTGATCGAGTGCCAGGCGCTGCCGACCCACCCGGTGGTGTCGTGGTACCAGTTCTGCACGTTGTCCCAGTAGTGCGGCAGCGGGGTGAAGTTCCACAGCGCCAGCGCGGCCACCGCCAGGATCACCAGCACCATCAGGCAGCCCTTGAGGCAGCCCAGGCCCGGGATGTACATCCGGTTGCGGCTGCGCGGGCGCGGCTCGCGGCGCGGCCGGGGCTCGGGCTCGGGCTCGCGCTCCCGTTCGCGCTCCACCTCGCGCGGGGCCGGGGGTTCCGAGCGGCGGGCCGGCGCGGGCGGCGGGTAGGCCGGGCCGGGCTGCGGCGGCTCGCGGTAGGCGGACGGGGCCGGGCGCTCGGCCCGGTACGGCGGCGGGGCGACCGGGGGCCGCTCCTGGCGCCCGCGCGGGGCCGGCGGCGGGTAGCCCGCGTAGTCGGTCCCCTGCTGGTAGCCGGGCCGTTGCGGGTAGCCGTACGCCGGGTTCTGCGGGTAGCCGTCCTGCGGCGGGCGCGGCGCGTGACCGGCCTGGTAGGGGCGGGGTGCCACCTGCGGCTCGACGTAGTCCTCGGCGGCGAAGACCTGGGTCTGCTGGTTGCGGTCGCGGGCCGCCCTCAGCTGGGTCTGCCACGGGTGCGGGCCCTCGGGCTGCGGCGGCTGCGCCGGCTGCCCGTTCGAACCGGGTGCCGACATCCCGGCCGGCATCACCCGGGTGCCGTCCGCCGCGACCGGGGCCGAACCGGCCGGCATCACCCTGGTCCCGTCCCCGGCCGCCGGCGCCGAGCCGGCCGCCATCACCTGGGTGGCCGCCGCCGGGTCGTACCGCCCAGCCGGCACGGTGGTCGGCTCGCCGGTGTTCAGCGGCACGCCGCCCGGCACGGTGCCGCCCGGGCCGGCGAAGGCCTCCCCCGTCCCCGGCACCTCGGCCGGTCGCGCCTCCGGCACCAGCAGCGCGCCGACCGCCAGCGCCGCGTCCACCGCGGCCGGCGAGGCGTGCACGCCGATCCCGGCCGCGACCACCCGCAGTGCCTGCGCCAGCGAGGTGGCGCTCGGCCGCTCGGCCGGCTCCTTGCGCAGGCAGCGCTCCACCACGGTCCACAGCGGCTCGGGCATGCCGGGCGGGCGCTGCGGCGTCTGCGAGAGGTGCGCCTGCAGGATCTGCAGCGGCCCGTCGCCGAGGAACGGCGGCCGGCCGGTGACCAGCTCGTACAGCATGATCCCGGCTCCGTAGACGTCCACCGCGGAGGTCTGCGGGCGGCCGGCGGCCGACTCCGGCGCGACGTAGGCGGGGGTGCCGACGAACTCGCTGGTCCGGGTGATGCCGGGGGAGTCGGCGAGCCGGGCGATGCCGAAGTCGGTGAGCATCGGGTGCATCTGCTCGCCCTGGACGCCGTCGCCGGGCCGGGTGGCCAGCAGCACGTTGGCCGGCTTGAGGTCGCGGTGCACCACGCCGTCGGCGTGGCTGACCGCCAGGGCGTCGGCGATCTGGGCCATCAGCAGGGCCCCGGCGATCGGGCTCAGCGGGCCGTTGGCGCGCAGGTAGCGGTACAGGTCGGGGCCCTCGACCAGGTCCATCACCAGCGCCAGCAGCTCGCCCTCGACCACCAGGTCGCGGATCCGGACGATGTTGGGGTGGCTGAGCCGGAGCAGCACCGAGCGTTCGCGCAGGAAGCGCAGCACGATGTCCGGGTCGGCGGCCAGCTCCTCCTTGAGCACCTTGATCGCGACCGACTGGCCCGGCTGCAGATCCACCAGGCCGGCGTCCTCCCGCACCCGGCCGCGCCACACGGTGCCCGTGGCACCGCGCCCGAGCGTCTCCTCCAGCAGATACTTGCTGCCTACCGGCCGCACCTGGTGCACTCCTGTTCTGCGGATGTCCCGTTGTGGATGTCGCTGCCGATGCCCGCGAGCCGCGGCCCGTACTGTGCGGCAACTCTAACCGGGTCCGTCCGGCCTGACCCGGAGGACTGCGCGGACCGCGGCACCGGCCGGGCCCGACCCACCTTGACCTGAGTCTCCGTCGGCTCCAACATGGCGATGATCACAAGATCGTCAAATCCGGTACCGGACGCGGACTGTCACCCCCAGGTGGCAGGATGACGACTAGCACTCTGTGGTCTGGCACTCCTGTGGGCCGTTCGACGGCCGGCCTGTTCCGCGGGCGGGGGTTCCCTCACCATCAGATCGACCTCATGAGCAGAGGGGAACCCCGGGCGAGATGCAGATCCGGCTGACGGTCCTCCGGCCCCGCAGCGGCCCGTCCCCCGCCCCCGCCACCGATGTGCTGGTCACCGCGCCGGTCGGCACGGCCCTCGGGGTGGTCGCCGCCGCCCTGGCCGGCGCGGTCGGCGTGCGCGGCGCCCGCAGCGCCACCCACGTGCACCTCTACGCCGGGCCACAGCGGCTCGACGAACGCAGCCTGCTCGGCCACCCCCCGCTGCTGGACGGCGCCGTGCTCGCCCTCGGCGAGCCCGACCCGGACGCCGACCCGGACGACCACACCTCGGGCGCCGCCGCCGAGCTGCGGGTGGTCGGCGGCCCGGACGCCGGCGGGGTGCACCACCTGCACGGCCGGCAGATCCGGGTCGGCCGCTCCGGCGAGGCCGACGTCCCGCTCGACGACCCGGACGTCTCCCGGCTGCACCTGGCCCTGCACCTGGCGGACGACGGCACGGTCACCGTGCACGACCTCGGCTCGACCAACGGCACCACGCTGGACGGCCGCCCGCTCCCCGCGGACGGCCTGCCACTGCCCGAGGGCGCCCTGCTGCGGCTCGGCGAGACCACCCTCACGCTGGCCGGCGCCCCCGGCACCGAGAGCCGCCGCGCCACCACCCCGGACGGCCTGGGCCACCTCCAGGTCAGCCCCCCGCCACCGCCCGCCCGCACCGAGCCACCCGCCCCCGACGCCCCCGAGCCCCCGTCCGTCACCGCCACCGGCCGCACCCGCTCGCTGCTCGCCCGCCGGCTCGGCCTCGGCACGCCCCCCGCCGCCACCGCCGACGCCGCCCAGCAGCACGCTCGGGCCCGCGCCCGGCAGGCCACCGCCCAGCGCGAGCGCTTCCCCGACCCGGCCACCCTGCTGCTCAGCGCGCTCGGCCCCGGCCCCCGGCTCTGGGAGCGGACGCCCGCCCACCCCGATGCGCTGACCCTGCGGCTGGGCACCGCCGACCTCCCCGGCGGTCCGGGCACCACGCCCGGCACCCTGCTGCCGGCCGTCCCGGTCACCGTCGACCTGCGCGCCGCCGGCAGCCTCGGCCTGGCCGGCCCGCGCGCCCGGCTGAACGGCCTGGCCCGCGCCCTGGTCGCCCAACTCGCCGCCCTGCACCCGCCGAGCGGCCTGAGCCTGGTGCTGGTCAGCGCGGACCAGCAGCGCCCGGCCGGCGAGCGCACCGAGGACTGGTCCTGGGCGCTCTGGCTGCCGCACCTGCGCCCCGGCCACGGCCAGGACTGCCGACTGCTGCTCGGCCTCGACCCAGCCCAGGCCGAGGAGCGGCTGGCCGAGCTGACCGCCCGGGTCACCGACCCACCGGTGCCGCCCGTCACCGTGCTGCTGGTGGACGGCGACCCGGGCTCCGAGCCGGCCCGCCAGGCCCTGCGGCTGCTGCTCCGGCAGGGCCCGGCGGCCGGGATCCTGCCGATCTGCCTGGCCGAGACCGCCGAGCGGCTGCCGGCCGGCCTGGGCGCCACCGCCACCGTGACCGGTGAGGTGGCCACCCTGCTGACCCTGGACCGGCCCACCCCGGCCGGCGGCCGGGAGCTGGTCGAGGAGGTCGCGCTGGACGCGGTCTCGGCCGCCTGGGCCGAGCGGCTGGCCCGCGCGCTGGCCCCGCTGCGGGAGGCCGCGGCGACCTCGCGCGGCCCGCTGCCGGACGCGCTGCGCCTGCTCGACCTGCTGGAGCTGGACACCGTCACGCCCGCCAAGCTCTCCGCCCGCTGGGCCGCCCTGCCGGCCACCGCCGGCACCGCGACCGCGCTGCTCGGCACCACCCGGGACGACCTCTGCACGGTCGACCTCACCGGCCCCGAACCGGACGGCCCGCACCACCTGCTGGTCGGCGGTGCCCGCGGCTCGGGCAAGAGCGAGCTGCTGCGCACCCTGGTCGCCTCGCTGGCGGTCGGCGAGCGCCCCGACCGGCTCACCGTCCAGCTGATCGGCGGCAGCGGTCCGGACCTGCTGGCCTGCGCCGAGCTGCCGCACGTCACCGGCCAGCTGGACGCCGCCGCCGAGCCGCGGCAGGCGATGCTCGCCGCCGACGCCCTGTTGGACGAGCTGGACCGGCGCGAGCAGCTCTTCCGGGGCCGCTCGTTCGGCTCCTGGTACGCCGAGCAGGCGTTGACGGCCCGGGCCGCCGGCGTGGTGCGGCCGCGCCCGGCCGAGCCGACCGGCCCGCCGGAACCACCCGTCCGCGCCGCGGTGGCCACCGTCACCGCGCCGCCGGCCCGGCTGGTCGTGGTGGTCGACGACTACGACGCGCTGCTCGCCCCGACCTCGCCGGCCGGACGCCCGCTGGCCCGGGCGCTCGCGGCGGTGGCGCAGCGCGGTGGCCGGCTGGGCATGCACCTGGTGGCCGCCACCGGGCGGCCGGAGCAGAGCGCCGGCAGCGAGCTGGACGAGGCCGCGCTCTGGCGGATCGCGCTGCGCACCGACCATCCGGCCGACTCCGAGCTGCTGGTCCACGTGGACGACGCCGCCGCGCTGCCCGAGGAGACCCCCGGCCGGGGCTACCTGCGCCGGCCGGACGGCGCCGTGGTGGCCTTCCAGACCGCCCGGGTAAGCGGACGCATCCCGCGCACCGCCACCCTGCGGCCGACCGTGGTGGCCATCGACCCCGGCCGGCTCGGCGCCCCGCCGACCCGCCGGCCGGTCCGCGAGCTGGGCAACGGCCCGACCGACCTGGCCCTGCTGGCCAGCGCCCTGCAACGGGCGGCCGGTCAGTAGCCGAGAACGCCGAAGGGCGGGACCGTCGGTCCCGCCCTTCGGCGCGTCCCAGCCCGTCAGGCTCAGCGCATCGACCCCGTGCGGAGCAGCGTGCGGATCACCCGCATGGCGACCGAGAGGCTGGACAGCTCGTAGGTGTCCGAACCCCTTATGTCGTCCAGCGTGGTCCTCGCCCGGGTGAGCAGCCCGCTGTTCAGCTCGGCCCAGGCGTTGTACCGCTCCTCGGCCGCCGCGCCCTCCGGACCGCAGACCAGGATGTCGCCGGTCAGCGCCGCGTGCGCGGCGAACAGGTCCTCACGGATCGAGGCGCGGGCCATCGAGGACCACCGGTCGGTGCGCGGCAGGTCGATGATCCGGTCCAGCAGGTGGGCGATGCCCAGCCGGTCGCCCAGGTCGTAGTAGAGGTCGGCGACCTCGGCCACGTCCTTGCCCGAGCGGTCCGCGACCTCGGTGATGTCCAGGGTCGGGAAGGCCGAGGAGAGCCCGGCGACCCGGGTGGCCAACGGCTCGGGGACCCCGGCGTCGGTCAGCTCGCTCTGGATCTTCTCGAACCAGGCCAGGTCCTCGCCGCGCAGCGGCTTGGGCAGGCTGCTCCACACCTGGTCCACCCGGTCCTTGAAGAACTCGATGGTGCCCGCGATGTCGAGCGGCTGGCGGCGGTTGTTGAGCATCCAGCGGGTGGCGCGCTCGACCAGCCGGCGCGAGTGCAGCCGCATCCGGGTCTGCACCGCCGCGGAGACCTTGTTGTCCAGGCCCTCGACCTCGTCCCAGATGGTCTCCAGGCCGAAGACCGCCCGGGCCGCGGTGTGGGTGCGGGCGATCTCCTCGTAGGTCGCGCCGGTCTCCTCGCGCAGCCGGAAGGCGAAGGTGCAGCCACCGCGGTTGATCGTGTCGTTGACGATCAGAGTGGTGATGATCTCCCGGCGCAGCGCGTGGTGCTCCACCGCGTCGGCGAACCGCTCGCGCAGCGCGGTCGGGAAGTACAGGTGCAGGGTGTCGCGGAAGTACGGGTCGTCGGGCAGCCCGGTGGCGAGCAGCTCGTCGGCCAGCGTGATCTTCGTGTAGGCGAGCAGCACCGACAGCTCGGGCTGGGTGAGCCCGAAGCCGCTCTGCTGGCGCTCCTTCAGCTGCCGCTCGCTGGGCAGGAACTCCAGCGCCCGGTCGAGCTGCCCGTCGGCCTCCAGCCGGTTGATCATCCGGGAGTGGACGTTGACCAGGCTGTGCGCCTGGGCGACCGCGTTGGCCAGCACCACGTTCTGCGCGTAGTTGTTGCGCAGGACGAGGTGGCCGACCTCCTCGGTCATCTCGGCCAGCAGGGTGTTGCGCTGCTTGACCGTCATGTCGCCCTCGGCGACCACCCGGTTGAGCAGGATCTTGATGTTGACCTCGTGGTCCGAGGTGTCCACACCGGCCGAGTTGTCGATCGCGTCGGTGTTGATCCAGCCGCCGTCGCCGGCGGGCCCGCCGCTCTGCGCGTACTCGATCCGGCCCAGCTGGGTGCAGCCGAGGTTGCCGCCCTCGCCGATCACCCGGGCACGGACCTGGCCGCCGTTGACCCGGATCGCGTCGTTGGCCTTGTCGCCGACGTCCGCGTTGGTCTCCCGCTCGGCCTTGACGTAGGTACCGATGCCGCCGTTCCAGAACAGGTCCACCGGGGCCTGCAGGATCGCCTTCATCAGCTCGGCCGGGGTGAGCCGGCTCTCCTCGATCGCCAGCGCCGCGCGGGCCTGCGCGGAGAGCTGGATCGACTTGGCGCTGCGCGGGAAGACCCCGCCGCCGGCCGAGATCAGCGACTTGTCGTAGTCGTCCCAGGAGCTGCGCGGCAGGTCGAACAGCCGGCGGCGCTCGGCGTACGAGGTGGCCGCGTCCGGGTTCGGGTCGATGAAGATGTGCCGGTGGTCGAAGGCCGCCACCAGCCGGATGTGCTCGCTGAGCAGCATGCCGTTGCCGAAGACGTCACCGGACATGTCGCCGATGCCGACCACCGTGAAGTCCTCGGACTGGGTGTCCACCCCCAGCTCGCGGAAGTTGCGCTTGACCGACTCCCAGGCGCCGCGGGCGGTGATGCCCATGCCCTTGTGGTCGTAGCCGGCCGAACCGCCGGAGGCGAACGCGTCGCCGAGCCAGAAGCCGTACTCCTCGGCCACGCCGTTGGCGATGTCCGAGAAGGTCGCGGTGCCCTTGTCGGCGGCGACCACCAGGTAGGTGTCGTCCTCGTCGTGCCGGACCACGTCGACCGGGTGGACGACCTGGCCGCCCTTGAGGTTGTCGGTGATGTCCAGCAGCGCCGAGATGAAGTTCTTGTACGAGGCGATGCCCTCGGCCAGCCAGGCGTCACGGTCCACCGACGGGTCCGGCAGTTGCTTGGCGACGAAGCCGCCCTTGGCGCCGACCGGGACGATCACGGTGTTCTTGACCATCTGGGCCTTGACCAGGCCGAGGATCTCGGTGCGGAAGTCCTCGCGCCGGTCGGACCAGCGCAGACCGCCGCGGGCGACCTTGCCGAAGCGCAGGTGCACGCCCTCGACCTGCGGCGAGTAGACCCAGATCTCGAAGGCCGGGCGGGGCGCCGGCAGGTCCGGGATGGCGTGCGGGTCGAACTTCATCGACACGTACGGGTGCCACTCGCCGGTCGCGGTGCGCTGGAAGAAGTTGGTCCGCAGGGTGGCCTTGATCAGGTGCAGGAAGGAGCGCAGGATGCGGTCCTCGTCCAGCGAGACGACCTCGTCCAGCGCGCCGGCCAGCTCCTCCAGGATGCCCTCGGTCAGCTCGGTCGCGCCGGACCGGTGGCTGGGGCTGAGCCGGGCCTCGAAGAGGTTCACCAGCAGCCGGGTGGTGTGGGCGTTGTTGCGGAGCGCGTCCTCCATGTAGTCCTGGGAGAAGGTGCTCCCGGCCTGCCGGAGGTACTTGGCGTAGGCGCGCAGCACGACCGCCTGGCGCCAGTTCAGCCCGGCGGTCAGGATCAGGCCGTTGAAGCCGTCGTTCTCGGCGCGGCCGGTCCAGGTCGCCGCGAAGGCCTCCTGGAACCGCTCGCGGGCCTCGTCGGTCAGCTCGCCGGCCTCGCGCAGCCGCAGCCCGAAGTCGTAGACCCAGGCGGTGGTGGCGTCCGAGCGGCGCAGCGCGTACGGGTGCTCGTCGAGCACCTCGACGCCCAGGCGCTGGAGCACCGGCAGGACCTCGGTCAGCGAGATCGGACCGCCGACCCGGTAGATCTTGAAGCGGCGCTCGTCCTCGCCGGCGCCGACCGGCTGGTACAGGTTCAGCCGGAAGTCGCCCTCGCCCTGCAGCGACTCGATCTGCTTGAGGTCGGCGACCGCGGTACGGGCGGTGAAGTCGGCCCGGTAGCCGTCGGGGAAGGCGTTGGCGTAGCGGTGGCCGAGCTCGGCGGCCCGCTCCTCACCCAGTTCGAGATGGAGCTGGTCGTTGAAGCCGTCCATCCAGAACCGGGCGGCCTCGGCCAGCTTGGCCTCGATCCGCTCGATCTCGACCTCGGTCAGCTCGGACAGCTCGCTGCCCGGGGCGACCCGGACCACGAAGTGCAGTCGGGTGAGCACCGACTCGGTGGACCAGACCGTGTAGTCGATGGCCGCGCCGTTCAGCTCCTGCATCAGGATGTCCATCAGGCGCAGCCGGATGCGGGTGGTGTAGCGGTCGCGCGGCAGGTAGACCAGGGCGGAGAAGTAGCGCCCGTACTCGTCCTGGCGCAGGAACAGCCGCAGCTTGCGGCGCTCCTGCAGGTAGAGCACGCTGGTCGCGATCGCCAGCAGCTCGGCGGCGGGGGTCTGGAAGATCTCGTCGCGCGGGAAGGTCTCCAGGATCTGGAGCAGGTCGCGGCCGTCGTGGCTCTCGGCGGAGAAGCCGGAGTCGTTGACGACCTCCTGGACCTTGCGGCGGACCACCGGGATCCGGGTGACCGACTCGGTGTAGGCGGCCGAGGAGAACAGGCCGAGGAAGCGGCGCTCGCCGACCACGTTGCCGTCCGCGTCGAACTTCTTGACGCCGACGTAGTCCAGGTAGGACGGGCGGTGCACGGTCGCCCGGGAGTTGGCCTTGGTCAGCACGAGCAGCTTCTTCTCGTGCGCCTTGGCGCGGACCGGCGCGGAGAGCCGGCCGAAGGACTCGCTGACCGGGTGGTGGTCGGTGTCGTGGCTCAGCGGGTCGGAGCGCAGGATGCCGAGGCCGGTGCCCGGGATGGCGCGCAGCACCTCCTCGCCCTGGTGCTCGACCAGGTCGTACTCGCGGTAGCCGAGGAAGGTGAAGTGGTCGTCGGCCAGCCAGCGCATCAGCTCCCAGGCCTCGCCGACCTCCTGCTCGGGCAGGTGGGCCGGGGGCTGCTCGGCGAGCTCGTCGGCCAGCCGCAGGGCGGAGGTGCGCATCTTGGCCCAGTCCTCGACCACCTCGCGGACGTCGCCCAGCACCCGGCGCAGGTCCGCCTCGATCGAGCGGAGATCGGCGCGGTCGGTCTCCCGGTCGATCTCGATGTGCATCCAGGACTCGACGGTGGCGTCGGCCGGCCAGTCCCGGCCGGCGGCCTGGCTGCGGGCGCAGGCGTCGATGTCCAGGATCTCCAGCAGCTTGCCGGTGATGTCACGGCGGACCACCAGCTGCGGGTGGATCACCAGGTGGATCGCCCGGTCCTGGCGGGACAGCTCGTTGGTGACCGAGTCGACCAGGAACGGCATGTCGTCGGTGACCACCTCGACCACGGTGTGGCCGCTGGACCAGCCGTTCTCGTCCACGGTCGGGGTGTAGACCCGGACCTCGGCGGTGCCCTGGGGGCGCTTGAGCCCCAGCCGGTAGTGGGAGGCGGCCGCGCCGTAGACGTCGACCGGGTCGCGGTCAACCAGGTCCTCGGGCGCGGTGTGGAGGTAGTAGTGGTGCAGGTACGCGGTCAGAGCACCGTTGCTCAGACCCTCCCCGGGCGCCGCTCCCCCCACCTGGCTGTTCTCAGCGGCTGCTGCTGCCTTGGCGAGCAGCTCGGCCTTGGCTGCGTCCAGCTTGGTCTGCATGGCTTCTCTGGCTCCTGTCGCGCGCCGTTGCGTGACTCGGTGGTGGTGTGGGTGTGCACCGCCGGGTCACTTTCGCAATCCTCCCGCACGATCCCAGAGAAAGGCGCCAAAGGCACGCTTGAAGCACCCCCTGCCTGGGTACGACAGGTCGTTTGGTCTGCGAAAACCGCCCGACGACGCCAGCCAGCCTAACCAACCGAAACCAAGGTGTCAGGGGACAGGGAGGCACAAACCTGCAGGAAGATCGGCGGTTCCTGGACACCTTGTCCAACCGATGCGCAACCGTTACCCGAGGTGCCCGGCGGACGGCCCGGTCCGGGCATTCGAACCCGCCAGCTCCCGGGCCAGCCCGACCGCCTCGGCCAGGGTGTCCACCACCGGGACGCCGACCGGCTCCAGCCGGGCCCGGGCCTGCGAACCCCCGGTGTAGAGCACCGCGTGCGCGCCGGCCTCCCGGGCGGCCAGCGCGTCGTCCGCCGCGTCGCCGATCAGCACGGTGCGCGCCGGCGACACCTCCGGCCCCAGCGCGGCCAGGTGGCGGACCAGCGAGGCGGCCTTCTGCCCGTGCGAGGGGCCGGTCCGGCCGTCCACCCGCAGGAAGTGCCGCTGGATCCCGAAGCCGTGCACCACCGGGAGCAGCCGCTCGTGCTCGTACATCGAAAGCAGCGACTGGGTGCCGTCCTCGGCCGCCCAGGCGGCGAGCAGCTCGGCGGCGCCCTCGGTCAGCCCGCAGCCGCCGCGCAGCCGGCTGTAGTGCCCCTGGAAGACGGCGTCCAGCCGCTCCCACTGGGCGCCGCTCGGCTGGTAGCCCAGCACCCGCTGGTAGAAGCGCGGAACGGGGACCTCGTACAACTCCCGGTAGCGCTCCAGGGTCAGCGGGGCGTGGCCAAGCTCGGCGAAGGCCGCGTTGCTCGCGGCGAGCACGGCCTCGGTGTCGTGGTAGAGGGTCCCGTTCCAGTCCCAGACGATGTGAGTGCGCACCGGGGAACGGTAACGGACGGCGCTGACAACCGGGTGTCCGCAGGCCGGACGGCGGGCCTCAGGCGGGCCCCAGCAGACCGGGGATCTCCTGGGTGGCGAACCAGAGCAGCTCGTGGTCCTCCGCGCCGTCCACGGTGAACTGGGCGTCGTCGTCGCCGGCGTCCGCCGCCTCGATCACCGCCGCGGCCTGGGCCACGTCCTCGACCACCTCGGGGTCGGCCACGTCGGCGTGCACCGCGGCGGCCTTCGCCAGCCGGACCGGGCCGGCCAGGGTGACCCGGCCGAGCGAGGCCTGGTCCTGGTACTCGTCCCCGCCGAACGGCCGCACCGAGGCGTCCGGGACGTCCAGCGCCACCACCACCCGGCGACGCGGCGCCTCCGGGTCAGCGGCCAGCAGGCGCAGCGAGGACTGGGCGGCCCGGACCAGCGCGGCGTACTCCAGCTCCTCCAGGTCGTCGCTGACGTACCACTCGCGCAGCGCGGGGGTCACCGCGTACGCCGCCGACTGCGCCAGTTCGCCGTCCGGGTGCGCCGCCGCCAGACCGGTCAGGGTGGTGGGCACGTAGACACGCATCGGGGGCACTCCGCTCCTCGGGCTCTCGGACCCCCACAGAATACGGCCCTGGCGATCACTCGGGGGTGCGCCGCCGGTGTACCCCTTCGAGCGATTGTGCGGACGCCCGGCCTCGGGGCGCGCGGCCCGCCCGGGCCGCCGGCAGCCGGTACGGCGGGCTGTCAAGCCGCCGTACGGGTGACACCGGACCGCGGGCCCGGGCTCCCCTCGAACCGCGTTGAACCGCGCGGCCCGGTGGCGGTAGCACAGGGCACAGAGCAGCGCTCCACAGCCGAACACTCCGCAGCCGAACGAGGAGCCCCCCGCTATGGCCGAGACCGCCGTCCTCCCGCTGATCCACCCGCTGGCCACCGCCCCCGGGCGCCGTCCGCCCGTCGAGCGCGCACACCGCGGCCGGCCGGTGCACCGCACGCACCAGCCCCCGCACCACCCGCCGCCCGCGTCGCGCAGTGCCCCGCCCCGGCAGCCGCGACAGCCGCGCGCGCTCTGCGGTCCGGCCCGCGGCGGCCCGGCCGGGCTCGCCGACCGCTTCGCGCGGCGGCTGGTCGAAGTGCTCTGCGGGATCCGCCCGGCCGGCCAGCTGGTCCGGCACACCACCCACGACGGCTACCGCCAGCTCGCCCGGCTGGCCCGCCGCGGCCCGTTGCGCACCGCGGCCGGCACGCCCCACCCGCTGCTCGGCCCGGTGCACGACTTCTCGCCCGGCCCGGGCGCCCTGGAGGTCTGCGTCCGGGTGGCCGCCGGCCCGCGCCACCACATGGTGGCCTTCCGGCTGGAGCGGCACCGGCGCACCGAGCAGTGGCAGTGCGCCGCGGTGGAAGCCCGGTGACGCGGCAGGGCGCCGCCCCGGAGATCCGGGAACGGCGCCCTGCCGACGACGGACCGGGACGGTCAGACCTTGCGGCGGCGGCCCTTGGCCGACTTCGCGGCCTTGCGGCGCTCGGCGCGGGTCAGCCCGTCGCCCTCGTCCGCGCCGTCCTCGAAGTCACCCTCGAAGTCGCCCTCGATCACCGTGTCGTCGCCGTCCACCGAGGGGGCGGTGTAGTGCAGCCGCTGGCGGACCGGAGCCTCCAGGCCCTTGGCCTTGATCTCCGGGCGCTGGCCCTCCTTCTCCAGCGAGACGGCCTCCTCGGAGTCGGCCACCGGGACCTCCTCGACCTGCTGCTCGACCTGGACGTCCAGGTTGAACAGGTAGCCGACGGACTCCTCCTTGATGCCCTCCATCATGGCGCCGAACATGTCGAAGCCCTCGCGCTGGTACTCGACCAGCGGGTCGCGCTGGGCCATCGCCCGCAGGCCGATGCCCTCCTGCAGGTAGTCCATCTCGTACAGGTGTTCGCGCCAGCGGCGGTCCAGCACCGAGAGCACCACCCGGCGCTCCAGCTCACGCATGACCTGCTCGCCGAGCTGGTCCTCGCGGGCGCCGTACTGGGCCTGGATGTCCTCCTGGATGACCTTGGTGAGGTGCTCGGGGGTGAGCCCGGAGGGACCGCCGACCTCCTCCTCCAGCTCGGCCAGGTCCAGGGTGATCGGGTACAGCTGCTTGAGCGCGGCCCAGAGCTTGTCGAGGTCCCAGTCGTCCTCGAAGCCCTCGCCGGTCGCGGCGTTGACGTACGCCTCGACCGTGTCGTCCATGAAGTGGCCGATCTGCTCCTGGAGGTCCTCGCCCTCCAGCACCCGGCGGCGCTCGCCGTAGATGACCTCGCGCTGGCGGTTCAGCACCTCGTCGTACTTCAGGACGTTCTTGCGGATCTCGAAGTTCTGCTGCTCGACCTGGGTCTGCGCGGAGGCGATCGCCCGGGTGACCATCTTCGACTCGATCGGCACGTCCTCCGGCACGTTGGCCATCGACAGCACGCGCTCGACCATGCCGGCCTTGAACAGCCGCATCAGGTCGTCACCGAGCGAGAGGTAGAAGCGGGACTCGCCCGGGTCGCCCTGACGGCCGGAGCGGCCGCGCAGCTGGTTGTCGATCCGGCGCGACTCGTGCCGCTCGGTGCCCAGGACGTACAGGCCACCGATCTCCTGCACCTCCTCCTGCTCCGCCTTGACGGCCGCCTTGGCCTTCTCCAGCGCGCTCGGGAAGGCCGACTCGAACTCCTCCGGGGTGTCCACCGGGTTGAGCCCGCGCTGCGCCAGCTCGGCGGTGGCGAGGTGGTCGGCGTTGCCGCCGAGCATGATGTCGGTGCCACGGCCGGCCATGTTGGTGGCCACGGTGACCGCACCCTTGCGCCCGGCCTGGGCGACGATCTGCGCCTCGCGCTCGTGCTGCTTGGCGTTCAGCACCTCGTGCGGGATGCCGCGCTTGCGCAGCTCCTGGGAGAGGTACTCGGACTTCTCGACCGAGACGGTGCCGACCAGGACCGGCTGGCCCTTCTCGTGCTTCTCGGCGATGTCCTCGACCACGGCGGCGAACTTGGCCGGCTCCGACTTGTAGATCAGGTCGGGCTGGTCGATGCGCTGCGGGGTGCGGTTGGTCGGGATCGGCACCACGCCGAGCTTGTAGATCTGGTGGAACTCGGCGGCCTCGGTGGTGGCCGTACCGGTCATCCCGGAGAGCTTGTCGTAGAGCCGGAAGAAGTTCTGCAGGGTGATGGTGGCCAGGGTCTGGTTCTCGTTCTGGACCTCCACCCCCTCCTTGGCCTCGATCGCCTGGTGCATGCCCTCGTTGTAGCGGCGGCCGGCCAGGATACGGCCGGTGTGCTCGTCGACGATCATGACCTCGCCGTTCATCACGACGTAGTCCTTGTCCGCCTTGTAGAGCTCCTTCGCCTTGATGGCGTTGTTCAGGAACCCGACCAGCGGGGTGTTGACCGACTCGTAGAGGTTCTCGATGCCGAGGTAGTCCTCGACCCGGGTGACGCCCTCCTCCAGCACGCCGACCGTGCGCTTCTTCTCGTCCACCTCGTAGTCGCGGTCGCGCTTGAGGCGCAGCACCAACTTGGCGAAGTCGGCGTACCACTTGGTGGCCTGGTCGGCCGGGCCGGAGATGATCAGCGGGGTACGGGCCTCGTCGATCAGGATCGAGTCGACCTCGTCGACGATCGCGAAGTTGTGCCCGCGCTGCACGAGTTCGTCCTGCGACCAGGCCATGTTGTCGCGCAGGTAGTCGAAGCCGAACTCGTTGTTCGTGCCGTAGGTGATGTCCATGCCGTACTGGCGCTTGCGCTCGGCCGGCGGCATGTTGCCGAGGATCACGCCGACCTCGAGGCCGAGGAAGCGGTGCACCCGGCCCATCCACTCCGAGTCGCGCTCGGCGAGGTAGTCGTTGACCGTGATCAGGTGAACACCCTTGCCGGTCAGCGCGTTGAGGTAGGCGGGCAACGTGCCGACCAGGGTCTTGCCCTCACCGGTGCGCATCTCGGCCACGTAGCCGAGGTGCAGCGCGGCGCCACCCATGATCTGCACGTCGTAGTGGCGCTGGCCGAGGACGCGCTTGGCGGCCTCGCGAACGGTGGCGAAGGCCTCCGGGAGGATGTCGTCCAACGTCTCCCCGTCGGCGAGCCGCGACCGGTACTCGTCGGTCAGAGCGCGCAGCTCCTCGTCCGTGAGGTTGACGAAGTCCTCTTCGATGGAGTTGACCTGGGCGGCAATCCGCTGCAGCTTGCGAAGGATCTTGCCTTCGCCGGCGCGCAGGATCTTGTCGAAGACGGACACTTGAGCGGGCTCCTTGCCTGGATCGGCTCTGGACAGCTGCACGGCGGGGTTCACCCCACCGTACGGGCCATCGTATGCGAGGAGTCCAATCCGCCGGGAGGTGCGTCAGCACGCCATTCCGGTGTCACCCGTCGGAGCGGATCACTCAATGGCTGCCGTATAGGGAAAAATCGGGCAGAGAATGTCGCTACCGCCCGCTCCCCGCACGGGCGATACTCACCCGCATGACGGAAGCGATCTTGGAACCCGTGGTCCTGGAGACCGAGCACCTGCTCCTGCGCGCGCCGCTCCCCGAGGACGTCGACGCGGTCAACCTCGCCTGCCAGGACGAGGCGATCCAGCGCTGGACGGTCGTCCCCTCTCCCTACCACCGCACGGATGCCGAGTTCTTCGTGCGGCAACTCGCCCCGGAGGGCTGGCCGACCGGTCGGAACCCGATCTGGTGCGTGCTGGAGAAGGAGACCGGCACCCTGGTCGGCACCCAGGGCCTGGCCACCCGCGCGCCCGGCGTCGCCGAAGTCGGGTTCTGGACCGCCGCGGAGGCCCGCGGCCGCGGCTACACTGTCGAGGCGCTGCTCGCGGTGGCCCGCTGGGCCTTCGCCGAGTGGCGGATCCGTCGCCTGGAGTGGGTCGCCTACGTCGGCAACGAGCCCTCCCGCGCGGTCGCCCGGCGGGCCGGCTTCACCATGGAGGGCACCCCGCGCTCCTACGGCGCCCAGCGCGGCCGGTACCTCGACTGCTGGATGGGCTCGTTGCTGCCGGCAGACCTGGCCCGGTGACGGCCGGGCGGGTCCGCCTGTCGGTCCCGGCGCCTACGCTGCCCGGCATGACCGCAGCGCTGCCCACCCCCATCACCACCCTCGGCGCCGACGAGGCCCGCCGGATCGCCCTGCGCGCCCAGGGCCTGCTCGGCGCGCCGGACCGCCGGGCGGGGGTACGCGGTGTGCTGCGCCGGCTCGGCGCGGTGCAGCTCGACACCATCTCGGTGCTGGCCCGCTCGCACGAACTGGTGCCGTACGCCCGGCTCGGCGCGATCGGCCGGCCGGCCGTGGAACACGCCTACTGGGGTTCCGAGACCACCTTCGAGTACTGGTCGCACGCCGCCTGCGTCCTGCCGGTCGAGGAGTGGCCGCTGTTCGCCTTCCGCCGCCGCGCCTACCGCGACCGCGGCCGGCTCTGGAGCCACCAGGTGAGCCCCGAGGCGTACCGGGCGGTGCTGGACCGGCTGCGCGCCGAGGGCCCGCTCACCTCCAGCGGGCTGGGCGGCGCCAAGCGGACCGCCGAGTGGTGGGACTGGTCCGACACCAAGATCGCGGTGGAGCGCGCGCTCGCCTTCGGCGACGTGGTCTGCACCGAGCGCCGGGGCTGGAAGCGGGTGTACGAGCTGGCCGAGCAGGCCGTCCCGGCCGAGCTGTACCAGCAGGAGCTCACCGACCGCGAGTGCCTGGAACGGCTGGTCCGGCAGGCCGGCCAGGCGCTCGGGGCGGCCACCCGGGCCGACCTGATGGACTACCACCGGCTCAAGGCCGAGCAGGTCGACTCGGTGCTCGCGGACTGCGGCCTGCTGCCGGTCGCGGTGGCCGGCTGGGGTCCGGAGCCGGTCTCCGCCTGGGCCGATCCGGCGGCGCTGGCGAGCGAGCCGCGCGGCCGGCACCGCACCACCCTGCTCTCCCCGTTCGACTCGCTGATCTGGGACCGCGCCCGGACCGAGCGGATCTTCGGAATGTCACACCGACTGGAGGCCTACACCCCGCGCCACAAGCGGGTGCACGGCTACTTCGCGATGCCGCTGCTGGCCGGCGGCCGGCTGGTCGGCCGGGTCGACCCGGCCCGCGAGGGGCGGACCCTGGTGGCCCGTCAGGTCTCGCTGGCCGGCTCCCGGCAGCTGCCCGCGCTCGCCCAGGCGTTGCGCGAGGCCGCCGCCTGGGTGGGCTGCGACGCGGTCCGGGTGGAGGCGCTGGACGACCCCGCGCTGCGGCCGGCCCTGGAGAAGCTGCTGGCCGACTGACCCGAACCGGGCCCGTCACCCTATTTCGAGGATCTTCTCCCGCATCGCGTACACCACCGCCTCCATCCGGGAGTGCAGTTGCAGCTTCTCCAGGATGTTGCGCACGTGGTTCTTCACCGTGTTCTCGCTGATGAACAGCTCCTTGGCGATCTCCCGGTTGTTCATCCCGGTGGCGACCAGCTTGAGAACCTCCAGCTCGCGGTCGGTCAGCCGGGGCGCGGGCACCAACTCCCGGTCGTCCGAACGCCGCTGGATCATCGACTTGAACTCGGTGAGCAGCTTGGCCGCCATCGACGGGCTGATCTGCGACTGCCCGTCGGCCACCGCTCGGATCGCGGTGGCCACCTCGTCCGTGGAGATCTCCTTGAGCAGGTAGCCGGTGGCCCCGGCCTTGATCGCCTCGTAGAGGTCGGCCTCCTCGTCGCTTATCGTCAGCATGATGATCTTGGTGCTGGGCGCCACCTCCTTGATCGAGGTGCAGGCCTCGATGCCGCTGCGACGCGGCATCCGGACATCCATCAGGATGATGTCCGGCAGCAGGTCGGCCGCCTTGAGCACCGCCTCGGCGCCGTCCCCGGCCTCACCGACGACCCGGATGTCCTGCTCCTCGGCGAGCACGATCTCCAGCCCCCGCCGGAAGAGCGCGTGGTCGTCCACCACCAGCACTCGAATCGGCTCTCCGCCGCGCGGCGTGTAGTCGGGCTCCGGGACCCCGCCCTCACCGCCGTCGAACCGCTCCCCCATCCGCCCCTCCCCACTGCCGACGCTGTGGGGCACATCATTCCACGGCATCCGGGACCCGCCTCACCCACTGATCGGCGCGCCACCCGCCGTACGTCCATCGGGAATGACGTCCGGCGGCCGGTTCACGGCCGGCCGCCGGGGTGGTGATATGGGTGTGCGCCGTCAGCGGTCGCCCGGCGCGTTGATCGCGCCGCCGGCGCCGCCGATCTCGCCGTTCGGAGTGAGGCCGTCGGTCTTGAGGTGGATCACCCCGTAGTCGTAGCCGTGCCGCCGGTAGACGACGCTGGCGAGGCCGCTGTCCTTCTCCTCGAACAGGTAGAAGTCGTGGCCGACCAGCTCCATCTCGAAGAGCGCCTGGTCGAGCGACATCGGCGCGGCGGCGTGCGTCTTCTCCCGGACCACCAACGGTCCCTCGCCCTCCACCTCCAGCGACCCGATCATCTTGCGGGTCGGCGGGGGGGTCAGCTCCTCCGCGCTCGCCGTGCCGGGCATCGCCGCGATCTGGGCGGTCGCCTCGGCGACGCTGAGCGGCGTGCTACGGGCCCCGTGGTGGACCCGGCGCCGGTCGGCGGACTTGCGCAGCTGCGCCTCCAGCTTGGCCGCGGCCAGATCGAGCGCCGCGTAGGGATCCGCGGCGGCGGCCTCGGCCCGGATCACCGGACCGCGGGTGCGGAGGGTGATCTCCACCCGCTCGGACCGGTCGGCCTGGCGCGGGTTGTGTTCCTTGGACACCTCGACGTCGAGGCTGATCACCTTGCCGTCGAACTTCTGGACCTTCTCCAGCTTCTCGGCCACGTGCTCGCGGAACCTCCTGGGCACCTCGGTCTTGCGGCCCTTGACGACGATGTCCACGCAGAACTCCGATCCTTCGTGCTGACGCCGGTCCGATCGCTACCGGACCGGGCTGGACCCAGCCTGACCAGCCAATCTGCCGCGGGCCCACGCGCGCCGCCGAGCCGGCGATGCGCACCGAGCCCTGTACCCACCTTCCTCCCCACCGGGGACGGTTGAAACCCCTCGGAGCCTCATCAGACACCCCGACCGGGCGTTTCGCCTCCGGACCCTAGGCGGAGGGGGTGCGAGCCGGGCGGCTGTTCACCCCTGTCTACCCTCGATCGAGTGAAGTGAAGGTAAATATCTGGACAACTCCGCCCAGACGGCCCACCCTGAGCAGACCGCCGGGGCCTGCGGGCCCGCCACGAGCCGCCCGGGAGGTGTCCCATCGCCGCGCTGACCACCCCGCTGCTGGCCGTGCTCGACCTCCTGCTGCCCACCGACTGCGCCGGCTGCGGGGCCTCCGGTGGCCAGCTCTGCGCCGACTGCCGCCACCTGCTGGGAACGCTGCGCGGCCGCCCGCTGGGCCCCCGGCCGGTCCCGCCCGGCCTGCCCGTGCCGCACTCCGCCGGCTGGTACGAGGATCCGGTCCGCCGCCTGTTGCTGGCCCACAAGGAGAGGGGAGCGCTGCCACTGGCCGGCCCGCTCGGCGCGGTGCTGGCCCGGGCGGTGCGCTCGGCCGTCACCCCGGCCGCCGGCGCGGACCTGCCCGGGCCGCTGCTGCTGGTCCCGATGCCCTCAACCCGCCGCGCCGTCCGGGCCCGCGGCCACGACGCCACGCTGCGCCTGGCCCGGGCCGCCGCCCGCGAGCTGGGCCGGACCGGGCTGCCCTGCCGGGTCGCCCCGGTGCTGCGCCCGACCCGCCGGATCGCCGACCAGTCCGGGCTGGGCGCGGCCGAGCGGCGGCGCAACCTGCACGGCGCACTGACCGTCCCGCCCCGGCTGCGCTCCCGGCTGGCCGGCCTGCGCCCGGTCCTGGTGGACGACCTGGTCACCACCGGCGCCACGCTGGCCGAGGCGGCCCGGGCGCTCGGCGCGGCCGGGGCGCCCCCGTTGGCCGCCGCGACGGTCGCCGCCACCGCCGCCGACCGGGCCGGCCGGGCCGGAGGCTAGCCCGGGTAGGACGGCTGCACGCCGTCCGTCCCGTACGCCTTCCACTGCCACTGGGCGCTGCCGACCAGCGCCGAGGTGCTGCCGACGAGCGAGTAGACGGTGCGGTTGTTGGAGTCCGCCAGCACCGGGTCCGCGCGGTACTCCGAGGCGGCCACCACGGTCATCCCGTCCACCGCCTGCAGCCCGGAGTCCACCTCGGGCGAGCCGTCGGTGGCCAGGTAGAGCAGCTGCTGGGTGCTGTCGCTCTCCCTGCCGAGCGCCAGCAGCAGGTCGGAGTCGGCCCAGGCGACCGAGCTGACGTCGGAGAGCTGCGGCGCGATCGGCCGCACCCCGGTGATCGTCGCGGTCGGCGCCGCGGCGGTGCCGCCCTGCACCACCACGCCGACCCACAGGCTCCGGGTGCCGCTGGCCGGGTCCTTGAGCAGCAGGGCGATCCGGGTGCCGTCCGAGGAGAGCCGGATGCCGTCCACCGTTTTGCCGGTCGGCAGGTCGGCCGCGACGGTCAGCTGGCTCTGCCCGCGGATCAGCAGGATCCGCGGCGCCGACGGGTTGCGGTCGACCACCCAGAGGCCGCCGAAGCCGTCCCAGCTCGGCGAGGTGAACCCCTCGTCCGAGCGCGGCGCCTGACTGGTGGCCAGCGCGTTGCCGAGCTTGTTGTCGCCGTCGTCCAGCCCGACCTCGTAGAGCGACTTGCCGTCGTCGCTGACCACGGCCGCGACCCGGCCGTCCCGGCGGACCGCGTACGGACCGACCGGGTGGCCGCCGCTGGGCGACAGCGGGGCCGGCAGGTCGGCGGCGCCGAGCACCCCGCTGACCGGCGCGGCCGAGTCCGGCCCGGTGGTCCGCATCAACTGCCCGGTCTCCGGCCGACGGAAGTACGCCTGCCCGTCGCCGGCGCCCCCGGGCGGCCCGCCGGCCAGGCTGGCCGGCGCGTACGGCGAGGTCTTCGCCTGGCTCGACGTCAGGTCACAACCACCGTGCGGCGCGGTCAACGTGACCCGGTCGATGGAGCCGGCGCCGGCCACGCTGAGCAGCGTGAAGTAGAGCTGGGCCGCCATCTGCTGGCACTGGTGGGCGTTCTTCTCGAAGTCGACGCCGTTGAACTGGACCCGCGGGTTGCGCGGGTCGTCCGAGTTGACCGCCCCGACCAGCGAGGTGCCGCCGAAGGCGGTCCGGACCGCGGGGGCGAGCCAGTCGGAGGGCCCCTGGGCCAGCGCGGCGGCCGCCGCCGAGACCGGGTCCACCCGGCGGCGCAGGTAGATCGGGTCCGGCACCAGCACCGTCGGCTGGTCGCTCCCACCCGGCTGGGGATTGGTGAAGAAGTAGCGGTCCGACTGCTGGTACGCGTTGCGGAAGTTGGTCTGGTTGAGGATCAGCCCGTCCGGCAGCGTGGCGATCCGCCACTGCGCCTTGCTCGACGCGTCCTTGCCGTCCTTGGCCACGTTGACCAGCTCGAAGTCGGCCTCGTAGGGCGTGTTCTGGACCGCCGTGTAGGAGTGCCCGGCGTCCAGCAGGCCGGTCTCCTGGGACTTGACGGCTATCACGACGTGGCTGTCGTCGTCGCTGCCGTAGGCCGGGTCGACGACGGGCGCACCGGGGTTGGTGTCGTGCAGCACCACCGCCCCGCTGTCCGGGTGCCAGCCCTTGGCCGCCGCCGGGGTCAGGTACATCTTGGCGGTGTTGTAGTCGTGCTCGTCGGCTATGGAGGCGTCCAGGAAGTTCTGCAGCACCTCGCGCGCCGACTGGCCCTCGCGCGGCGGCACCGGGATCACCCGGACCTGCACGCCCTGGTCGGCCCCGGCGCCCTGCGGCGGATCCACCCGCTCCGGGTCGCCACTGTCCGGCATCGTCGCGCACCCGGCCGCGAGCAGCACGGTCAGCACGGTCCAGGCCGCCCCGGCCGTGCGGCGACCGGGGCGGCCCCGGCGCCGGCCGCCGGGCTCAGTCCTGCTGCTCCGCACTGCGCGTCCCCTCCGGGCTCGTCCGGTCGTCGTCCGTCCCCGCCGCCGGGGGTTCCCCGCCGGCCGACTCCTCACCGCCCGTGGGGCGCGGCTGGCCGCAGTCGACCACCACCTGCGCGCCGGTGGCACCGTACCCCGCCGCCGCCGCGCGGACGTCGGAGGGATCCACCACGGGCGCCTGCGGCAGCCGCTTGGGCCCGAGCCCGGGCCCGATGCTGAGCACCCCACCGAGCCCCGGCCCGAGTCCGCCGCCGACGCCACCCGGGGTTTCCGGGATCACCGTGGACTCGCCGCTGGCGGTCAGCGCGGTCGCCCCGGCCGGCTGCACCGCGCGCCGGTACGGGGTGCCCTGGGAGCGCAGCCCGCGGTTGTGCCGGGAGTCCTCGGGCTCCAGCCGGAACGGCGCCCGGCCGATGTCCCCGCCACGGGTGCGCGGCAGGGTGAGCCGGAAGTGCGAGCCGCCGCCGGGTTCGCCCCAGGCCTGCAACCAGCCGCCGTGCAGGTGGGCGTCCTCGACCGCGATCGACAGGCCCAGGCCGGTGCCGCCGGTGGTCCGCACCCGGGACGGGTCGGCCCGCCAGAACCGGTGGAACACCCGGGACGCCTCGCCGGGCTTGAGCCCGATCCCGTAGTCGCGGACGCCGACCGCCACCGCGCCGCCGGCCGAACCGAGCCGGATCACCACGTCCCGGCCCTCACCGTGCTCCAGCGCGTTGACCACCAGGTTGCGCAGGATCCGCTCGATCCGGCGCGGATCCACCTCGGCCACCACCGGCTCCTCGGCGCCGCGCAGGATCACCGCGCTGCCCTTCAGCCGGGCCAGCGGGTCGGCCGCCTCGACCACCCGGCCCACGATGTCGCGCAGGTCGACCGGCTCGGCGTCCAGGATCGCCGCGCCGGCGTCGAACCGGCTGATCTCCAGCAGGTCGGCGAGCAGCGACTCGAACCGGTCCAGCTGGCCCTGCAGCAGCTCGGCCGAGCGGGCCGCCATCGGATCGAGGTCCTCGCGGCTGTCGTAGATCAGGTCCGCCGCCATCCGCACGGTGGTCAGCGGGGTGCGCAGCTCGTGCGACACGTCCGAGACGAACCGCCGCTGCACCCGGGAGAGCTCCTCCAGCTGGCGGATCTGGGCCTGCAGCGCACCCGCCATCCGGTTGAAGGACTCACCCAGCCGGGCGATGTCATCCGTCCCGGTGACCTTCATCCGCTCTTCCAGGTGCCCGTCGGCGAGCCGCTCGGCGATCCCGGCGGCCATCCGCACCGGCGTGACCACCTGGCGGACCACCAGCCAGGCGATGCAGCCCAGCAACACCACGATGAAGACGCCGGCGGTGGCGACCGTCCCGGTCACCAGGCCCAGGGTCTTGTCCTCCTGGGCGAAGGAGAAGGCGAAGTAGAGCTGGTAGTCGGTGTTGTCCGGGCCGCGCAGCTGCTTGCCGATCACCAGACCGGGCTCCGAGGTGTTCTGCCCCGAACTGGTCTTGCGGTGGATGGTGGTGGTCTGCTCGTGCGGGACGCTCGGGTCCTTGCGGACGTCCGCCTGCAGCTCCGGGGAGATGCTGTCCACCGTGACGTCACCGGTCACCCGGACGCTCAGCGGGCCCGCGCTGCCGGCGCTCTGGTCACCGGGCACCACCATGCCGATCACCGAGTAGACGCCCTGCCCACCGCTGGCGAGGCTGGCGACCTGGTCGGACAGCCAGGTGCCGGTCTCGCTGGGGCTCGGGCCGGTGGTGGTTCCGCCGACTCCGGCCGGCAGGTTGGCGAGCTGGTCGCTCTGCTTCTGCGCGGTGGTGAAGCCGCCGAAGGCCTGCCCCTGCGCGGCGTGCTCCTTGGTGGCGAGCAGACCGGTGCGGACCTGCGCCATCACGACCACGCCGAGCACCACGACCAGCGCGACCGACAGCAGCAGCGTCGCGGCGACCACGCGCAGCTGGATGGACCGGCGGTACAGCGCCGCCGCGCGGTGGACCAGGCGGCGGAGCTGGCGTCCCAGCAGCCCGAGGGCCGAGGCCGGGCCGGTGCGCGCGCCGCGGGTGCCGGCGCGATCCTCCCCGCCGGCCGCCGGGCCGGTCGGGGAGGGGTGTACCTGATCCGTCACGTCAGCTGGGCCCGGCCTTGTAGCCGACACCGCGCACCGTGACCACGATCTCGGGGCGCTCCGGGTCCTTCTCGATCTTCGACCGGAGGCGCTGCACGTGCACGTTCACCAGCCGGGTGTCCGCCGCGTGCCGGTAGCCCCAGACCTGCTCCAGCAGCACCTCGCGGGTGAACACCTGCCAGGGCTTGCGGGCCAGCGCGACCAGCAGGTCGAACTCGAGCGGGGTGAGCGGGATGCCCCGGCCGTCCCGCTTGACCGAGTGCCCGGCCACGTCGATCACCAGATCGCCGATGGTCAGCTGCTCGGGGGTGGGCTCCTCGGCGCGGCGCAACCGGGCGCGCACCCGGGCCACCAGTTCCTTGGGCTTGAACGGCTTGACCACGTAGTCGTCGGCGCCCGACTCCAGGCCGACCACGACGTCGACCGTGTCGGTCTTCGCGGTCAGCATGACGATCGGGACGCCGGACTCCGCCCGGATCTGCCGGGCGACGTCGATGCCGTCGCGCCCGGGCAGCATCAGGTCGAGCAGCACCAGGTCCGGCTTGGTCTCGCGGAACGCGGCCAGTGCCTTGTCCCCGTCCGCGACGAAATACGGCTCAAAACCCTCACCACGCAGCACGATGCCGAGCATCTCGGCGAGTGCGGAGTCGTCATCGACGACGAGGACGCGACCTTTCATGCGCCCATCCTCTCATTACCGGATTGTGACCTGCCGCACACCCGTGCCAATTTCCGTCCGCCCTCCGGGTCGAGACCATCCATATCCACCCAAACTCCCCACTTCAGTGGGCCTGCCGACGCCGTTGTCGATCAGCAACCCGGCGCCGCTGGGGCGCCTGTCGCCACCATGGCACGATGGGCGGCACCAAGTGCGCCACCCCATCATCCCGGGGCGACAGCCCCGCGCCGAGGAGCAGTGATGACCGACACCCCGGGCTGGGTCCCGCCCAGCTCGTCCGGATCCGATCCCGAGGACGCCCCGCCGGCGGCCCCGGCGCCGGACGGTCCGTCGGACAGCACGATCCCCGGCCCGACCGCGCCGCCGCCGCACGACGCGACGTACGGCGCACCGTACGCCACCGCCCCGGTCCCGCCGCCCGCGCGGTCCGGCCGGGGCCCGCAGCCGGCCTGGGGTCCGCAGCCGGTCTGGGGCCCGCAGCCCGGCTGGGGGCAGCCGACCTGGGGAGCCCCGCCGAGCCCGAAGCCCGGCATCATCCCGCTGCGCCCGCTCGGCGTCGGCGAGATCCTGGACGGCGCGATCTCCACCGTCCGCCGGCACTGGAGGACCGTCCTCGGCATCTCACTGGTGGTCGCGGTGCTGGAGCAGACGGTCCAGACCCTGCTCCAGTGGTGGGAGCCGACCGGGCCGGCGAACGCCCTGACCACCGTGAGCGGCGCGCTGTTCGGCGTGGTCGCCGTGCTGGTGCTGACCGCGCTGCTCACCATGGTGGTCAGCAAGGCCGTCCTCGGCGAGCCGGTCTCGCTCGCCATCGCCTGGCGGGCCGCCCGCCCGCAGCTGGCGCGCCTGCTCGGCCTCACCGTGCTGCTCGGGCTGATCATCGGCGGGATCGTGCTCGGCGGGTTCGTCCCGCTGATCGTGCTGCTGGTGGTCAAGAGCCCGACCGCGCTCAGCCTGGGTGTCGGGCTGCCCTGCGCGCTGGCCGGCCTGCTGGCCGGGCTCTGGATGGCGGTCAGGCTCAGCCTGGCCGCTCCCGCGCTGATGCTCGAGAAGCAGGGCGTCCGGGCCGCCCTGGGCCGTTCGCGCCGGCTGGTGCGCGGCTCGTGGTGGCGGATCCTCGGCATCAGCCTGCTCGGCCTGGTGATCACCCAGGTGCTGGCCGGCATCATCGGCCTGCCGTTCACCATCGCGGCCGCCGTGCTGAACTCCTCGGCCTTCACCACCTTCGGCGCCGACCCGGGCCAGGGCCTGCCGCTCGGCTTCCTGGTGATCATCGGGATCGGCGCGGTGATCGGCGGGACGGTGACGTTCCCGATCCAGGCCGCCGTCAACGTGCTGCTCTACGTCGACCAGCGGATCCGCCGCGAGGCGCTCGACCTCGAACTGGCCCGCGCCGCCGGTCTGCCCGAGTACGGCGGCACCGGCTGGGCCGGGCAGCCCGCGCCCCCCGCCGGGATCTGAGGCCGATGCCGATCAGGGGGGACGGGATACTCGCGGCGCTCGCGGACGGCGCTCCGGTGCAGGTGCCGCGCGACGCCGCCCGCGAGGCCGCCCGCAGCGAGCTGCTCAACCCGGAGTACCACCGGCACGACCCCAGCCTGCTGCAACGGATCTCGAACTGGCTCTGGGACCAGCTGGACGGCCTGCTCGGGCGGCTCGACTCCTCCGCCACCGACGGCACCACCGGGATCGTGCTCTTCCTGCTGGTCGCCGTGGTGATCGGCGCCGCGCTGTGGTGGCGGCTGGGCCGGCCCGGCCGCACCGCCGGCGGCACCGCCGCGCTCTTCGCGACCACCGGTCCGCGCACCGCCGAGCAGCACCGCGCGGCCGCCGGCCGGCACGCGGCGGCCGAGGAGTGGCCGGAGGCCGTCCGCGAGCAGATGCGCGCGCTGGTCCGTGCCCTGGAGGAGCGCACCCTGCTCGACCCGCGTCCCGGCCGCACCGCGGACGAGGCGGCCGCCGAGGCGGGCCGGACGCTACCCGAGCACGCCGCCGAACTCCAGGACGCCGCCCGGCTGTTCGACTCCATCGCGTACGGCACCCGGACCGCCGACCGCGCCGCCTATCAACAACTCGCCGACCTCGACCGACAGTTGACCCGGACTCGAGCCACGCTGGCAGGCCGCGGATGACCACCGCCACCGCACCCACCACTGCGCTCTCCCCGACGCTCCGTCAACTCTGGCGCCGAGTCCGCTGGTTCCTGCTCGCCGCCGTGCTCCTGCTGCTCGCCGGCCTGCTCATCGGCGGCCTGACCAGCGGCCCCAGCTACCCCGCGCTGGACCCGCGCTCCGCCGACCCCGACGGTGCCCGGGCCACCGCCCAACTCCTGCGCCACCAGGGCGTCACCGTGGACACCGCGACCACCGCCGCCCAACTCGGCGGCGGCACCGGCTCGGACACCGTGCTGGTCCCGCTGCCCGACCTGCTCAGCCCCGACCAGCTACTCGACCTGATGGCGGCCGGCCACCGCCGGCTGGTCCTGGTCTCCCCCGGCGACGCCACCCTCGCCGTGCTCGCCCCCGACCTGCGCACCGCCGGAACCGCCGACCAGCCGCTGAGCATCGCCTCCGCCAGCACCCCGCCGGACTGCACACTGCCGGAGGCCGAGGTGGCCGGCAGCGCCGAGCTCGGTGGCCTGCTCTACACCTTCGGCGGCGGCGCCAGCGCCTGCTACCCCCGCGACGGCCACCCGGCGCTGGTCAGCACCACCAACCAGGCCGGCACCCAGGTGATCGTGGTCGGCTCCGGCCGCTTCCTGACCAACCAGAGCCTGGCCCAGGACGGCAACGCCGCGCTCGCCCTCGGGCTGCTCGGCTCCCAGCCCCACCTCACCTGGTACGCGCCCGACTACGACGCGCTGCCGGCCGCCCCGGACCAGTCCAAGAGCTTCACCGAGCTGATCCCGGCCGGCTGGTCCTGGGCCGCGCTCCAGCTGGCCGTGGCCGCCGTGCTGGCCGCGCTCTGGCGGGGCCGCCGGCTCGGGCCGGTGGTCAGCGAGGAGCTGCCGGTGGTGGTCCGGGCCACCGAGACCACCGAGGGCCGAGCCCGGCTCTACCAGCGCGCCAAGGCTCGCGGCCGGGCCGCCGACGCGCTGCGCCGGGCCACCCGGCACCGGCTCGCCGCCGTCCTCGCCGTCCCGCTGACCGCCGGCGAACCGGAGGCCACGGCCCTGCTCGCCGCGCTCGCCGACCGGCTCCCCGACCGGCCCGGACCCGGCGCCCCACAGGCCCTGCTGTACGGCGCGCCACCCACCGACGACGCCGCGCTGCTGCGGCTCGCCGACGACCTCGATGCCCTGGAAAGGCAGGTACGACAGCCGTGACCGAGCTCTCCGCTCCCGCAACGCCCGCCGGCAGCGCCGCGGCGCCCGCCGATCCCCGGCAGGCGCTGACCGCGCTACGGGCCGAGATCGGCAAGGCCGTGGTCGGCCAGGACGCCGCCGTCACCGGCCTGGTCGTGGCCCTGCTCTGCGGCGGGCACGTCCTGTTGGAGGGGGTCCCCGGCGTCGCCAAGACCCTGCTGGTCCGGACCCTCTCGGCGGCACTGAGCCTGGAGACCAAGCGGATCCAGTTCACTCCCGACCTGATGCCCGGCGACGTCACCGGCTCGCTGGTCTACGACGCCCGCACCGCCGAGTTCTCCTTCCAACCCGGCCCGGTCTTCACCAACCTGCTGCTCGCGGACGAGATCAACCGGACCCCTCCGAAGACGCAGTCCGCCCTGCTGGAGGCGATGGAGGAGCGCCAGGTCACGGTGGACGGCGAGCCGCGCGCGCTGCCCGTCCCGTTCCTGGTCGCCGCGACCCAGAACCCCCTGGAGTACGAGGGCACCTACCCGCTGCCCGAGGCCCAGCTGGACCGCTTCCTGCTCAAGCTGGTGCTGCCGCTGCCCGACCGGGAGCAGGAGTTCCAGGTGCTCAGCCGGCACGCGGCCGGCTTCGACCCGCGCGACCTGGCCGCCGCGGGGGTCCGCGCGGTGGCCGGACCGGCCGATCTGGCCGCCGCCCGCGCGCAGATCGCCGAGCTGACCGTCTCGCCCGAGGTGCTCGCCTACATCGTCGACCTCTGCCGGGCCACCCGGCAGTCGCCCTCGCTCTCGATCGGGGTCTCCCCGCGCGGCGCCACCGCACTGCTCGGCACCGCGCGCGCCTGGGCCTGGCTGTCCGGCCGGGACTACGTGACGCCGGACGACGTGAAGGCACTCGCGCTGCCCACCCTGCGGCACCGCGTCCAGCTGCGCGCCGAGGCGGAGATGGAGGGCGTCACCGCCGACGCCGTCATCCAGGCCGTGCTGGCGCAGACCCCCGTCCCCCGCTGATCACCAGTTCTAGGAGCCCCCGATGGCCCTCACCGGCCGGACCGCCCTGCTCGCCGCCGCCGGCGCGTTGGTGGTGGGCCTCCTGCTGCCCTCCTGGACGGGCATCGCGGTGGTCACCCTGCCGCTGCTCGTCGCGGTCCTGGTCGACCTGGCGCTCGCCGCGCCGGTCCGCGGCCTGGTGCTGACCCGCGAGGGCGACGGCTCGGTCCGGCTCGGCGAGCCGGCCGAGGTCGTACTGACCGTCAGCAACCCGTCCCGCCGCACCCTTCGGGCCCGGCTGCGGGACGCCTGGCCGCCGTCCAGCTTCCGCCCCGGGACGGAACTGACCGCCGGTCGGCACAGCCTGCGGATCCCGGCCGGCGAGCGGCGGCGGGTCAGCACACCGCTCGCGCCGACCCGCCGCGGCGACCACCACGCCCAGCGGGTGACGATCCGTTCGCTCGGCCCGCTCGGCCTGGCGGGCCGTCAGGGCTCGCACCACCTGCCGTGGACGCTGCGTGCGCTGCCGCCCTTCACCAGTCGCAAGCACCTGCCCTCGCGACTCGCCCGGCTGCGTGAACTGGACGGCCGCACCTCGGTGTTGACCCGGGGCCAGGGCACCGAGTTCGACAGCCTGCGCGAGTACCTGCCGGGCGACGACGTCCGCTCGATCGACTGGCGGGCCAGCGCCCGCCGCAACACCGTCGCGGTCCGCACCTGGCGGCCCGAACGGGACCGGCACATCCTGATCGTCCTGGACACCGGCCGCACCTCGGCCGGCCGGGTCGGCGACGCCCCCCGCCTGGACGCCGCGCTCGACGCCGCCCTGCTGCTGGCCGCGCTGGCCACCAAGGCCGGCGACCGGGTCGACCTGCTCGCCCACGACCTGCGCCGGCGCGGTGCGGTGCTCGGGCGCTCGGCCGGCGAGGTGCTACCGGCCTTCACCAACGCGATGGCCGGGCTGCAGCCGGCCCTGGTCGAGACCGACCTACGGGCGCTGACCACGGCCGCCCTGCGGCTGGCCCCGCACCGCTCGCTGATCGTCCTGCTGACCGGCCTGGACGCCGGGCCCGTCGAGGACGGGCTGCTGCCGCTGCTCCCCCGGCTCACCGAGCGGCACGAGGTGGTGATCGCCGCCGCCGCCGACCCGCGGCTGGACGTGCTGGCCACCGGCCGCGGCACCCCGCAGGCCGTCTACGGCGCCGCGGCCGCCGAGCGGACCCGGGCCGAACGCCGCGCCGTGGCGGAGCGGCTGACCCGGCTCGGCGCCACCGTTCTGGACGCCCCACCGGCCGCCCTACCGCCGGCGCTGGCCGACGCCTACCTGGCGCTGAAGGCCGCCGGCCGGCTGTAGCCGGTCCGACGGGACCTGCCCCGCTGCTCGGTAGCCGTGCTGCTCAGTAGCCCGGCTTGATCCAGACGTGCGCGCGGCCGGTCTCGGCCTCGTCCGCCGCGGGCTCGGCGTTCTCCTGCTGCCAGGCGGTGATGCCCTGGACCAGCCCGACCGCGGTGAACTTGTCGCCGTGGAAGGCCTCCCGCGCCGCCTGGTACGCGAACCAGCGCTCGACGCACGCGAGCCAGGCCGCCTCGGTGGGCGCGAAGTGCATGGTGACCCGAGGGTGGGCCCGCAGCCAGTTCACCACCGTCGGGGACTTGTGCGTGAAGTAGTTGTCGCAGATGAGGTGGACCTGACCGCCCTCCGGCAGCTCGCCGTCCAGCTGCGACAGGAAGCGTCGGAACTCCACTCCGCGCCGGCGGCGGTGCAGCGTCCCGAGCACGTGCTCGGTCGTGCTGCCGAGACCGTCCAGCAGCTGCTGGACGGTCGGCAGGAGCGGATCCGCCTGCCGCTCCCGCAACGCCTCGCGGAGCTTCGGGCGGAGCAGGGTTTCGCCGTCCAGACGCAGCGCCAGCACCCGCTCCGGCGGGGCCAGGTACATCCCGGCGACCTCGTGCGAGGTCTCCAGCACGAAAGGGTCGGTGGACGAGCCGAAGGGCTCGATGCGCGGCGGCTTGGCCTCGGGACGGTTCTTGGGAGCTGCCATGCCCCCGATCATATTGGGCCCGTCCGTCCGGGTCCGGAAATGCGAGAAGCCCCTCCCGGTCTCCCGGAAGGGGCTTCTCTGAAAAATCGTTCGGCGGCGTCCTACTCTCCCACAGGGTCCCCCCTGCAGTACCATCGGCGCTGTAAGGCT